>LFJI01000336.1 GCA_001235855.1 Candidatus Burkholderia brachyanthoides | reverse complement strand
CGCGAACCGCAACGATGTCACGCACCTGCTGGCGCTGGTCGACGCTATGCCGCCGCTCGGGCGGCGGACTCAGCGAACGCGCGTCGCGCTTGACCAGCGCCAGGCGGATGCGTTCACACGCACCATCGGTATCCGCATCGCCGAAATAGCGCGTCTTGCCCGCGATCACCGCACCGACCGCCACGCCGTCGAGATACAACACGCGATTGCCCGCCAGCGCCGGCACCTTGTCGCCCGGCAACAGCGTGCCGGACAGATACCCGCAGCAATTCGCGCCACGGCAGCAGCCATTGCGCCTCGCGTTCCAGCAGACGCCAGAACACGACGCCATAGCGCCGCAGCAGCGTTAGCGCGGCATGCTCGATATTCGCCACCCACCTCCTCTTCGGCGTTTGCGCTTGCGTTTGAAGGCGTGCGACGCAAAAGCGCCCAGAGTCCCGCATCGTCCATGCCCGCCGATGAACAGCCCGCCGCGCCGCTGACGCCGCGAAAACACGTTGCGTTTGGCAGCGCGCGCAGCCCCGCGAAACTATCCGCGCTCACGAGACCCAGTGCGACGAGTTCACCCAGCGCGTCTTCCAGTTCAGCGCGTAGCAGACGCGCGTCGGTCAGCAACTCGTCGAAGAACATCGCGCCGTGCGCGCTCAATGCGTCGAACACGCGTTGCGCGCGCGACGACAGTTCGGGCGTCTCGTCGGCGAACATCAGCGCGTTCCAGGTGGCCAGCCGTCTGCACGGCAACAGCACGATCGGCGTGCCGCGCATGGGTCCGCCGCTCGCGCGCGCACGGCCGGGCTCGTCCACATGATCTTGCCCACGCAGCAGATTTCGTCAAGCCACATACCCTCGTAATCGCCGATACGCGCGGGCAGGATGTCCTCTTCCCACGCGACGGCGGGCGCCTCGAAGCCTTCGAACTGCTCCAGCACGGCGAGCAGCGCATCGCGGCCCTCGCCGCGCGAGTCGGGCGAAACGCGTTGCCATTCGAGCAAAAACCGCATGGAGTCCTGCCGCTCGACCGGTTCGATCTCGCGCCGCAACCGCCTGACGGTATAGCGATGGATGCGCGCCACAGCAGATGCCGTTCGCACCATTGCTCATCGGGCGCATCCGGCGAGAAGCGGCCGCGCATCACGAGCCCTCGGCTTCGAGCCGCGTGAGTGCCAGCGCGATCGCCGATGCGGGCAGCGCGAGCGGCCGCGCGATCTCCGCCACCGTCAGCGGCCCGAAACTCAACAGTCGCGCGCGCACGATCTCGACCAGCGCATCGTCGGGCGACCACGCAGCGTCAAAGCTTGCGGGCGGTACGAGCGGCGGCTCCATCGGCGCGCCTTCGTACACGGCGCGCAGGCAGGCGACGCGTTCGAGCGGTGTCCACACGGCATCGCGGACGATTTGCAGGCGCGTCACGCGGCCCGCTCTGGCGAGCGCGGTGAGCCATGCGGGCCAGCCATCGCTGCCGGAAGCTTCGGTTTCGGCGATGCAGCCGAGCCCCATCAGCGCTTCGTGCATTTCATCGGCGCTCGTGACCTCGGGCCATGCCTCGGCACGCACGCTGGCGATGGCGTCGGCGTCGGCGTCGGCGTCGGCGTCGGCGTCGGCGTCGAGCGCGGAATGCGGATCTGTCCAGCGGCGCATCAGCACCGCCTGCGTGCGGCGTTCTTCGAGCGGGGCATCGTCCAGAAAGGCGTAGGGACGCGCCGACAGAATCTCCGCCGCCAGCGGCAAAGGCGCGGGCAACTCGCGCGTGACGAGCCGCACCTCGGCTGCCTCGATCCGTCGCAGGAACGCGAGCCATGCAACACCACTGTCCATTGCATCATGCATGCAATCGTCCAGCGTCTGCTCGAGCAGCGGATGCGCGGGCACGTCGCGCTCGCCTGCGAGGTTTTCCGCGCACGCCACCTGATCCGGGAATACGGCCGCGAGCAGGTCTTCGCTTTTCATGCGCTGCAGCTGCGGCGCGACCTTGCGTCCGCCCGCATAACGCGGCAGCGCAAGCGCGTTGGTCGCGTTCCAGCGCCAGCGCACGCCGCACGCCGCACGCCGCACGCCGAACAGCGGCGTGTCGAGCAGCGCCTGAATCAGCACATGCTCGGCGGTCTGCGACTTGAGATAACGCCATACATCGTCCAGCGCGAAGCTATGGCTATGCGTCAGCGACAAGACAATGGCGTCCTCGGTCGCGGCGGCTTGCAGTTCGAAGTTGACGGTGCGGCAGAAGCGCTGCGCAGCACCAAGCCCCACGCGCGATTTACGCGGCTGCCGAACGGCGCGTGAATGACGAGTTGCGTGCCGCCCGATTCGTCGAAGAAACGCTCCATGACAAGCGTGTCCTGCGTGGGCAGCACGGAGAGCGCGCCGCGCGCACGCGCGAGATACTCGACGATCTGCCGCGCGGCTTCGTGGCCGATGCCGGATTCGTCGGCGAGCCAGTCGGTCGCATCGTCGAGCGCGCCATGTTCGAGGCGCGCATCGATCCCCGCGCGCAACCGCGAGATGGCCAGCGACAGCTCGTTCGTGCGGCCCGGCGCTTCGCCGAGCCAGAACGGTATGTTCGGCGGCTGCCCGTTGGCGTTTTCCACGCGCACGCGCACGCCTTCGATGCGAACGATCCAGTATGACGTATTGCCCAACTGGAAGATGTCGCCCGCCAGGCTTGCGACGGCGAAGTCCTCGTTGACGGTGCCGATCTGCAAGCCTTGCGGTTCCAGCAGTACGGCAAAATCGGCGTTGTCGGGAATCGCGCCACCAGAAGTCACCGCGGTCAGCTTGCCGCCGCGCCGGCCACGCAGCGTGCGGCTCACCGCGTCGCGATGCACATACGCCGCGTGCACACCCTGCCGCCCCGTATAGCCTTCCGCGAGCGTGCGCAGCACGGTGTCGTAGCGTTCGCGCGCAAGCAACGCATACGGATACGCGCGCGTGATGCGCTCGAACAACGCGTCCTCGCTCCATTCGCGGCAGGCGACTTCGGCGGTGATCTGCTGGCGAGCACGTCGAGCGGCGCGGCGCATTCGATCAGATCGTCGCGCGAGGTTGGAAACAGCCGCCCTTTCGGCACGCCGCCGACGTGATGCCCGAGCGTCCCACGCGCTGCAAAAACGCCCCGATCGATCCGGGCGAGCCGATCTGGCAGACGAGATCGACATCGCCGATATCGATGCCCAGCTCCAGCGACGCCGTGGAGATCAGCACACGCAAGTCGCCGCGCTTCAGGCGCTGCTCCGCCTCCAGCCGATGCTCGCGCGCGAGACTGCCGTGATGCGCCGCCACCGCGTTCTTGCCCAGCCGCTCCTCCGCCATGCGCCGCGTGTTGACGAACACCAGCGTCGTGCGATGCTGCCCGCACAGTTCGGCGAGCCGGTCATAGACGCGCTCCCACGCGTCGTTGGACATGATGGCCTCCAGCGCCAGCGGAACCGGCGGCAGATCGAGCACGAGATCGCGGGCGCGCGCGTAGCCGACAGGCCGACGCGCACCGGACGCGCCGCGCCGCCTTGTTCAGCACGTTCTCAACGCATCGAGCCGTTGCAGGCTCAGACTCAGATGCGAGCCGCGCTTGCTGCCCGCGACAGCGTGTATTTCATCGACGATCACGGTGCGCGTGGTCGAGCGCGGCCCAAATCGGACGACAGCAGCACGTAAAGCGATTCCAGCGTCGTCACGAGAATATGCGGTGGGCGTTTTCATCGCGTTGCGTTCCTGCGGCGTGGTGTCGCCGGTGCGCACGGCCGCGCGAATCTCCGGCGCCGTGACGCCGAGGCGCCGAGTTCCCGCACGATGCCCGCAAGCGGTTCTTCCAGATTCACGCGGATATCGTTCGACAACGCCTTCAACGACGACACGTAGACCACGCGCGTCTCATCCGGCAAGGCCCCGTCGCGCACCAGTTCGTCCGTAGCGCTTGATGGCGGCCTGAAAGGGCTTCGATGCTCTCGAGAACCCATACTCA
>LFJI01000335.1 GCA_001235855.1 Candidatus Burkholderia brachyanthoides | reverse complement strand
GCTCCGCTTGAATCGCGCGCTGTGCCTACTCATGCCCCCCAAATCGTTGGATGCGTGTCCAACTTTTGGGGAGCAGTTCAGACGCGGGGGTTTTTGTTTTATTGCCGCGCTTTTTCATGCGCTGTTCACATGTTCCGTGCGGGTGTTTTCCGTCCGCGATGCGTCGCGCGCGTTATGCTTGCCGGCTCATGCGCGTCGGCAGCGTCGGGTGAAGACGCACAACGAGAATACGGACGGAGAAACGGCGGCATGAATTTCGATGTAGCGATCGTGGGAAGCGGCCTCGCGGGATTGAGCGTGGCGCTGAATCTGGCTGAAACGCGGCGCGTTGCGCTCATCGCGAAACGCGCGGTGAGCGAAGGCGCGAGCGATCGCGCGCAAGGCGGCATCGCGGCGGTGCTCGACTCGGCGGACAGCATCGACGAGCACGTCGACGATACGCTGGTCGCGGGCGGCAGCCTGTGCGACGAAGCTGCGACGCGCTTCATCGTCGAACATGGGCGCGCCGCGATCGAATGGCTGATCGAGGAAAGCGTGCCCTTCACGCGCGATGTATCGGCGGAGCTGGGCTTTCATCTCACGCGCGAAGGCGGCCATAGCCATCGCCGCATCATCCACGCTGCCGATGCCACCGGCCACGCTGTCGTCACCACGTTATACGAACGCGTGCGGCGGCATCCGAACATCACCGTGCTCGAGGAGCATTACGCGATCGATCTGATCACCTCCGACCGGCTCGGGCTGCCGGGTCAGCGCTGTCATGGACTGTACGCACTCGATCTGAACAGTGGCCGCACAGTGACCATACAGGCGCCGCACACCGTGCTCGCCACAGGTGGCACGGGCAAGGTCTATCTGTACACGACCAACCCTGACACCGCGACCGGCGACGGCATTGCGATGGCGTGGAGCGTGGGCTGCCGCGTCGCGAACATGGAGTTCATCCAGTTCCATCCGACCTGCCTGTTCCATCCGTACGCGAAGTCCTTCCTCATCTCCGAAGCCGTGCGCGGTGAAGGCGGCGTGCTGCGCCTGCCCGACGGCACGCGTTTCATGCCCGCGCACGACGAACGCGCCGAACTCGCGCCGCGCGATATCATCGCGCGGGCAATCGACTTCGAGATCAAGAAGCGCGGCATCGACTGCGTGTATCTCGACATCAGCCACCAGCCGCGCGCGTTTCTCGAAGAGCATTTCCCGACCATCCTCGCGCGCTGCGCCGAGTTCGGCATCGATATCGCGAAGGAGCCGATTCCTGTCGTGCCGGCCGCGCATTACACGTGCGGCGGCGTGGTCACCGATCTGGCGGGGCGCACCGATCGGCCGGGACTGTATGCGGTCGGCGAAACGGCCTACACCGGTCTGCACGGCGCGAACCGGCTGGCGAGCAATTCGCTGCTGGAATGCCTCGTGATCGGCCGGGCGGCGGCGCAGGCGATCGAAGCCGATGGCTATTCGAACGGCTGTCGCGCCGAATTGCCCGACTGGGATGAAAACCGCGTCTCCGATCCCGACGAGGAAGTCGTGGTCGCGCTCGCGCACAACTGGGACGAGTTGCGGCGGCTGATGTGGAATTACGTCGGCATCGTCCGGACAGACAAGCGGCTGGCGCGCGCGCGGCATCGCATCGCGCTGTTGCGCGACGAAATTCACGAGTACTACGCCAATTTCAAGGTGAGCCGCGATCTACTGGAGTTGCGCAATCTCGTGGATGTCGCGTCGCTGATCGTGGAAAGCGCGTGCTCGCGGCACGAAAGTCGCGGCCTGCACTTCAGCCGCGACTGGCCCGAAACCTTGCCGAAAGCGCTGCCAACGGTGCTCACGCCGCCGGCCGCGCGCCGCACAACGCTCTAAAACGTTAAACGATGAGGCGCATGGAGAAGTCGGTCGCGCGGACGTCCTTCGTGAGCGCGCCGATGGAAATGCGGTCCACGCCCGTCTCCGCGAACGCGCGCACCGTATCGAAGCTCACGCCGCCCGACACTTCCAGCAGCGCCCTGCCCGCCGTGATGCGCACGGCATCGCGCATGGCGTCGAGCGTGAAGTTGTCAAGCAGAATCGATTCCGCGCGATACGTCAGCGCCGTTTCGAGCTGCTCGAGGGTTTCCACTTCGATCTGGATCGGCACGCCGGCGTTCAGTGCGAGCGCCGCGTCCATCGCCGCAGCAACACCGCCCGCTGCTGCGATGTGGTTCTCCTTGATCAGAATGCCGTCGTACAGCGCGAGCCGCTGGTTCGCGCCGCCGCCCACGCGCACCGCGTACTTCTGCGCGAGCCGCAGGCCCGGCAGTGTCTTGCGCGTATCGAGGACGCGCGCGCGTGTACCTTCGATTGCATCGACATAACGGCGCGTGGCACTCGCCACGCCCGACAGCAATTGCACGAAGTTCAGGCCGTTGCGCTCCGCCGTCAGCAGCGAGCGCACGGGGCCGTGCAGCAGCACGACCGGCGTGTTCGCCGCCATGCGATCGCCTTCGCGGTATTGCCACTCCACTTCGATCGACGGTTCGACGCAGCGCATCACCTCGTCGAACCAGGGCGCGCCGCACAGCACCGCGTCCTCACGCACGATGATGCGCGCCGCGCGCCGCACATCCACCGGCACGAGACGACCGGTGTGATCGCCGGAGCCGACGTCTTCCGCCAGCGCATCGACGACATTGCGCGCGAACGCGGCATCGAACGCGCTGCCGTATTGCGCGCGGACTTCCTCGAAAATCGTCATCATGCGGCCCCTACGTTCGAAAACAGCGCAGTGTCTTTGGCGAGATCGCCGCTCGCCTGCACGCGCTTCTTGTGACGCGCGGCGAAGTCCAGCATGCGGTCCATCGGCGCGCGCGCGCGCGCGCCGATGGAAGCATCGACGTGAATCTCGTTGTAGCCGCGCTCCAGCACATCGGCGAGATTGGCGAGGCCGTTCATGGCCATCCACGGGCAATGCGCGCAGCTTTTGCAGGTCGCGCTGTTGCCGGCCGTGGGCGCGGCGATGAAGGTCTTGCCGGGCGCCGCGATCTGCATCTTGTGGAGAATGCCGAGATCCGTCGCGACGATGAAGCGCTGCGCGTCGAGCTTCACGGCGGCGTGGATCAGTTGCGTGGTCGAGCCGACAACGTCCGCGAGCTTCACGACGCCTTCCGGCGATTCCGGATGCACGAGGATCTTCGCATCGGGGTGCTCGGCGCGCAGCAGGTCGAGTTCGATGCCCTTGAACTCGTCGTGCACGAGACATGAACCCTGCCATAGTAGCATGTCCGCGCCGGTTCTCTTCTGAATATAGCTGCCGAGATGACGATCCGGCGCCCAGAGGATCTTCTCGCCGCGCGCGTGCAGGTCGGCAACGATTTCCAGGCCGATCGACGAGGTGACCATCCAGTCCGCACGCGCCTTCACGGCCGCGCTGGTGTTCGCGTAGACGACGACCGTGCGATCGGGATGCGCGTCACAGAAGGCGGAGAATTCGTCGGCGGGGCAGCCGAGGTCGAGCGAGCACGTGGCGTCGAGATCGGGCATCAGCACGCGCTTGTCCGGGCTCAGGATCTTCGCGGTCTCGCCCATGAAGCGCACACCGGCGACGACCAGCGTCTTTGCCGCGTGGTTGCGACCGAAGCGCGCCATCTCCAGCGAATCGGCAACGCAGCCGCTGGTTTCGTCGGCGAGTTCCTGCAATTCGGCATCGACGTAATAATGCGCGACGAGCACCGCCTGCTCCCGCGCGAGCAGCGCACGGATACGCTCTTTCAACGCTCGTTTTTCTTCTTGCGACGGCGCCTCGGGCACACGCGCCCACGCCTCGCCAATGCCGCACGCCAGGCCTTGCGGCTGGTCGTACTCGATGCTTCTGATCGCTTCCATGTTACGGTCCCTGCCTCCATGCGAACGACACGACACGCGAAATCCGGCCACCAATCAGGATAGGGGCGCTCAGGTAATCTGACCGATCCCCTCCCACACCACCCAGCATGTG
>LFJI01000334.1 GCA_001235855.1 Candidatus Burkholderia brachyanthoides | reverse complement strand
TTCGAAGTGCCGTCACCAGCAACAAGCCAAAGATGCTCAGGCTTGAGCCCAAAGGTGCGCGATCGGTTATTCTCTTCGTATCTGGGGATACATGGACATCAGATCGCCGCTATACAAGCGGAACCTAAATTGCTCTTGTCATCTATACACTTGCGGCGGATATGATGGGGAGGATAATGGGACGCTCTAGGTTGCAAGTGTGTAGTAGCCATTGATCTGATGGTCGGCGGTCAGCGCTACGAAACACGCCGCAACGCGACGCCGAATGTCCTGGAATACCTGCTCGCGCAGGTAACGATCCAATACGGCAGTACCGCAGCCAGATTGGCTACGATCACGCGTACTGTCGAGCTCGCGATAAGAAAAACGACACCCTCGTCATTCCGGGCGCAGCAGCTTGTCATGGCGAGTCATGGCCCGCGTCAGCGCCGGCGAAGGTTCGGGCGGCGCCACGAGTGCATCAGCGAAGCGTTGCTGGTCAGCGAACGATAGCCGGATGATTTCCGCCTGCTCCAGCGCACGCGTCGCCGCCTCCTGTAGGGCTGCGACGACAAAGTCGGTCATGGTGCTGCCCTGAATTTCGGCCGCACGCTTGACCATGGTGTGCAAATCCGGACTGATTCTGGCTTCCAGTCGTACAGTCGAGGGGAGGGCAGCGATTTTCTCCATGCCCTCCCCTCGACTGTACGGCAATCTGCCGAAAATCCTCAACTGAAGGCGCCCCAACAAGTCATATCAGAATTCAAGCTGACAACTCTGCAATGCAACGGGAATTCTCGCGGGCGTCAAGAGAGAAATGACTCGGAGCCGTTCGGCAGGTAGCGTCGCTGAATTTCGCGGTGCGCTCAGTATTCTCGTAGGCGCTGTGCCGGGAGCGGCGTTCGGTTTCAACCAAACCCGATGCTCACGACCGTTGATTACTGAAAAGGTCAGCTACTGGTCAAACCAGTTCTCGATCGTGAGGCCGCGAATGCGGCTGAACTCTTTCGTGTTATCGGTCACGAGTGTCAGCCCCAATGCGCAGGCATGAGCGCCGATCAAAAGGTCGTTTGCACCTATTGGCTGGCCGGCGACCTCCAGCTCCGCGCGGATGCCGCCGTATTCCGCGTCGGCGGGCACTTCCAGCGGCAGCACGGGGATAGTCGCAGGAGACTTTCCACTTTGGCCAGCAACCTGACGGAACCCTTTTTGGCGCAACCATAGCGCAGTTCCGCTGCAACGACGACGCTCGTCCAGATCGCCTTGGGATCAACTTGCTCAATATGGGTGGCCGCCCGTCCGCCCGGATTTCTGATCAGGTCGCTGATAATGTTTGTGTCCAGCAGGTAGCCGCTCAAAATACGTTCTCCGGTCGAACAGGTGGATCTTCAATATCCGGGAACTGATCATCAGGTCCCAGCGGCGGCTCCTGTCTCCATGCGGCGAGCAATTCGATGAGGGCCGCGGACGTCCTCACTGGCTCGATGATGAGCCTGTCGCCTTCCCGATAAATCAGAACGCGATCGCCCGGCAACTCGAACTCGACAGGAATGCGCACCGCCTGACTACGGTTGTTGCGGAACAGCCTGGCCTCTTTGAACCGGGAGGGTGAAGTTGAGATCGGCACGACGCACCTCGCTTGTATATATCAACTGTATATGTCAAGCTGAAAGCTGTCAAGATCTGTCCCTGGTCAGGTTCAACAAATCGGAGAGAAGAATGTTCGCCGAATCGAATCCATTCCGCGAGGCAGGCGAACTCAATATTTCACGGGCAGCGATCGATTCATCCTCGGTGTGAGCCGTTGGGATGGGCGAAAAACAGGCCTGCCCGATCGCTCGCGCCCAGGTTCGAGCACCACCATCCTCGTCGACGCCAACGGCGTCCTGCTACCATCCTGACTGGTGCGGATCGTAACGACGTTACCCAGTTTCTAGCGCTCGTTAATGCGATCTCGCCCATTCGTGGCGTGCGCAGTCGACCGCTTCGCAAGTCCAAAGTCATCTACGCAGATCGTGGCCAGGACTCCGGGCCTCATCGTCGGCGGCT
Source organism: Candidatus Burkholderia brachyanthoides (assembly GCA_001235855.1). Classification (GTDB taxonomy): domain Bacteria; phylum Pseudomonadota; class Gammaproteobacteria; order Burkholderiales; family Burkholderiaceae; genus Caballeronia; species Caballeronia brachyanthoides. The sequence goes on along the minus strand of LFJI01000334.1, from coordinate 1,960 downwards.
TCACGAGCGCGGCATCGAATCGGCGTTCGCCAGGCGCTGCCTTGAGCACGGCAGCGGACTCGGCAAATTCCGCTGGGCGGTCGAGGGTACTCACGCATGGCTCCGCAACTGTCGTCGCCTTCGCATTCGCTTTGAGCGTCGAGCTGACATACACGAAGCACTCCTCAAACCTGGTTGCGCGCTCGTCTTCTGGGACGTCTTCAGCCGTGCCGAGCAGTCTTTTTGAGACGATCGCTAACTGTCGCTAGTCTGGCCCGGCGCAATATCACCATGGTCTGCAACCTGATTGCAAGACAGGCGTTACGCCGCCTGGATACCGCCGCGACCTTGTACAATGCCCCCGGGTATGGCCGCCACAGCCTGGCCACACATGTTGGTCAGGAAGAGCCAACGTCATGAAAATATAGTGCCGTAAAAGATCAAAAGGCAAGTTGACAATGCGCGCCAGTCGCTCTGCCGTCGGGAGATCGCTTCGGGCAACGGCGGCGGGATACGAAAATTTCAAAAACCGTGGGCTCTCCTGGCGTGTAGAGGGAAGCACGAAACGCACTGAAACTCGATCCCGTCTCACGAAAAAATTCAATCATCTGCACGCCGACCAGCGTCAGCATACGGGCGGGGGCAGAACTTGCATTGCGCAGGAATGCGATCGCATCGTCACGCAAACTACCTGTATTAGGGAGCGCGATTGGGCAGAGGCGCCAGTATCGAATCACGGCAGCAAGAAGGAGATCGTTGCGCTGTGGCCAGCGGCGGTATAGTACCGCCCGCCTGGTAGGCGAGAGCAACCACTTCGTAAGTGAACCCGTGATATCCGTGCACGGTAAGCACGTCCCACGCGGCATCGAGTATCGCGTTTTCAAGTTTGCGCCCTCGTCGGCGTGTAATCACGACATCCTGCAGCTGCGCTGAAGATATGGCGGCGCCTAATTGCCGAACGGGGGGTCGTTTCATGCCTGTCCCCGGTCGACCACCGGGCGTACTTTGACAACGGAACAGTTGACGGTGACCTACAGATCCGATGTTTTATCGGCTCCAATCGCGAATGTTGTCCAGCGTCGTTGATACAGGATCACTGATTTCGAAATCGATTGTCCCGTCAGCGATGAGCCGTGGAGTTGCCATCAGGGATACGCTGGGCTCCCCTCCCTGTTTGCTGTGCAAAGCAGTTTGTCATGGTGATTGTTGAAAAATTCGGACAACGCATGCATTGACGCTTCGTCAGGCGAAAGTTGTGGGATTTCGATCGACATGGCGTCTCCATAAGATACAAATACGTATTTTATCACGATGATGCACGCGCTTTCCGTGAGGCACCTGGGGTCGAAGTGACCCAATGTCTTACAGGGAACGCATTCCGATAACCCGGCCTGGGGCACTAGGCAGTCTTTTTGAAACGGTCTCTCAGGGCCGGAAAGTCCTCGGGCGAAGCGGCCGCCTTGCCGGAGTCATCCCATCCGGGCGGACAACCCCGCGGCCGGCCCTACGCAAAAGCATCGTCGCTCCGATAGCACTCAATTCAATCATGTCGTCCCACGTGAGATAGCCGTGGTTCCGCGTTATCCAGTCCGCTAGCGCATAACACGTTCCACACAGCATCCGCGTGGAACGCTGACCCATTGTCCGTCTGGCGCTAAACAGTTTCAACACATCAGCTTCCGTCATGGTGACCTTGCTTTCCCTGGTTCGAAGATAATCGGGAAAAGTCCGCCGCCACCTTCCAACAATGGGAGGCTATCCTGACCGTTATACGGGACGTCAGTGACGGGTCTTGTTACAACTACACCCCGACAGGGCGGCATGGCGCACCGTTATGCCCTCATTCCTGGCGGCCATTGCAAAGCAGACCACCGGGAATGATTTTGACTACCCAGTGCTAACATAGAATATTTTGTACAAAATATTCTCAGACTGCTGACCAACCCCACGTTTTGGAAAACGTGGGGTTTAATGAGATGGT
>LFJI01000333.1 GCA_001235855.1 Candidatus Burkholderia brachyanthoides | reverse complement strand
GTACGCACGGTGGTGTGGGAGGGGGCGGGCCGCGAGGCCTGTCCCTATCCCGATCATCCTTACTGCTGGCAATAACCGAAGCCTTATTCCGCCTCGCCGTCCATGCCGCCGACGACCGCGTGGAAACCGGCATCGACATGGACGACTTCCGCGCTCACGCCGCCCGACAGATCCGACAGCAGGAACGCCGCCACGTTGCCCACTTGCTCGATGGTCACATTGCGCTTGAGCGGCGCGTTCTCTTCGACGAAGTTCAGAATCTTGCCGAAGCCCTTGATGCCGCTCGCCGCGAGCGTCTTGATGGGGCCGGCCGAAATGGCGTTCACGCGTACGCCTTTGGCGCCGAGCGATGGCGATGCAGCTATGTAACGTACGCTCGCTTCCAGCGATGCCTTGGCGAGACCCATGGTGTTGTAGTTCGGCAGCGCGCGTTCGGCACCAAGGTAGGTGAGCGTGAGGAGCGACGAGCCGTCCTTCAGCATCGGCAGCGCGGCCTTGGCGAGCGCAGGGAAGCTGTACGCGGAGATATCGTGCGCGATGCGGAAGTTTTCGCGCGACATGCCGTCGAGGAAGTCGCCCGCGATCGCTTCGCGCGGCGCGAAGCCGATGGAGTGCACGAGGCCGTCGAGCGTGTCCCAGCGGTCCTTGAGCGAGGTAAAGAGCGCGTCGATCTGCGCGTCGTCGGCGACGTCGCACGGATAGATCATGTCGCTGCCGAATTCCTTGGCGAACTCGGTGATGCGCTCCTTGAAGCGCTCGCCGACATAGGTGAACGCCAGTTCCGCGCCTTCGCGCTTGCATGCTTCGGCGATGCCGTAAGCGATCGAACGGTTCGACAGCAAGCCCGTCAGCAGAATTCGTTTTCCAGCGAGAAAGCCCATGAATGCTCCTTTTGAGTCGATGTTGCGCGCGGCATCGCCAAGGCCGTGAAGAACGGCTCGAACTTCGATGTCGCGACGAGCCTCATCGTGCTAATCGGCTTCGCGATTCCCGGCTTCGTGCTGGGCGTGCTGCTGGTCCTGTTCGGCGGCGGGTCGTTCTGGCAACTGTTCCCGCTGCGCAATCTTACCTCCGACAACTGGGCGACGCTCTCGCTCGGTGGCAAGATTCTCGATTACCTGTGGCATATCGCGCTGCCGATCGTTGCGTCCGTCGTGGGCAGCTTCGCGGTCGTGACGATGCTGACCAAGAACGCTTTCCTCGATGAAATCCGCAAGCAATACGTGCTGACCGCGCGCGCCAAAGGTCTCTCGGAGCGGCGCGTGCTGTGGAATCACATCTTCCGCAACGCGCTGCTGCCGCTAATCGTCGGCTTTCCGGCAGCGTTCATCGGCGCCTTCTTTACGGACAGCCTGCTGATCGAAACGCTGTTCTCGCTCGATGGCCTCGGACTGCTCTCGTACGAATCCGTCGTGCGGCGCGATTATCCGGTCGTGCTCGGCACGCTCTATCTCTTCACGCTGATCGGCCTCGCCACGAAGCTCATCTCCGACCTCTGCTATGTCTGAGTCGATCCGCGTATTCAATTCGAGCAACTGGAGCGCTGACTTGAATCGAGCCGCTTCATCACGTTCCTCGCGACGCGCGAACGGCAGCGACGCACAGCCGCTGAGCGTCGAGAAATCCGTGTCGCCGGGGCGGCGCGTGTGGCTGCGTTTCAAGCGCAACCGCCTCGGCTACTGGAGCGGAGCGTCGTCATCTTCGTGACGGCGTTCGTCATCAGCCTGCTCGGGCCCCTGTGGTCGAACGACAAGCCCATCGTCGTGCGATATCAGGGGCATTACTATTTTCCGCTCGTGAAGACCTACGCCGAGACCACCTCCACCTTCGACGGCGACTTCCCGACGCCCCCCGACGCCCGCAGATTATCTCGATCCCTACGTGCGCGATCGCTTCGGCGCGCCGGGTAATTTCGCGGTGTATCCGCCGAATCACTACTACTACGACACGCTCAATTACTTCTCGAAGGCGTCGAATCCCGCGCTGCCTTCGCGCGAGAACTGGCTCGGCACCGACGATCGTGGGCGCAACGTGTTCGCACGACTGGTGTACGGCTTTCGCGTGTCGGTGCTGTTCGCGCTGGTGCTGACGGCCATCGGCACGATCCTCGGCGTGCTCGCGGGCGCGGTGCAGGGGTATTTCGGTGGCAGAGTGGATATCACCGGGCAACGTTTGATCGAAATCTGGAGCGCGTTGCCGGAGCTTTATCTGTTGATCATCTTCGCGTCGATTTTTGAACCCAGCCTTATCTTGTTGATCATCCTTTTGTTATTGTTCGGCTGGATCGGCCTGTCCGATTACGTGCGCACGTAGTCCTGCGCAACCGCACGCAGGACTACGTGCGCGCCGCCCGCGCGATGGGGCCGTCGAACTGGCAGATCATCTGGCGGCATGTGCTGCCCGAACAGTCTGACGCGCCGGTCATCACCTTCCTGCCGTTCTGCATGAGCGGCGCGATTCTCGCGCTGACGAGCCTCGATTTTCTCGGGCTGGGCGTGCCCTCGCCGACGCCATCGCTCGGCGAACTGCTCGCGCAGGGCAAGGCCAATCTCGATGCGTGGTGGATTTCGCTGTTCACCTTCGGCGTGCTGGTCGCGACGTTGCTGCTGCTGACCTTCATGGGCGATGCGTTGCGCAACGCGCTCGACACGCGCATTTCGGATGTGGCGAAAGCGGGAGAAGCGAAGTGACGAAGCCGTGAGCGAGCCGCTTCTTTCCATCAAGGACTTGCGATTGCGCTTCGGCGATACACTCGCCGTCGATGGCGTCAATCTCAATATCCACGCAGGCGAGCGCGTGGCGCTGGTCGGCAAGTCGGGCTCGGGCAAGAGCGTAACGGCACTGTCGATCCTGCGTCTCGTGCGCGACACCGGACTGAACGGCGCGATCCGTTCCTGCTGGCCGACATACAAAAGAAACACAATCTCGGATACGTGTTCATTAGCCACGACTTACAGGTGATCGGCGCGATGGCGCATCGCGTCGCTGTAGTGAGAAATGGAATTGTTGTCGAGTCCGGCGAAGTAGAGAAGATTTTTACGAACCCCTCTGATGAATACACACGTAAGCTTCTGAGGGCAGCCCTCGAATCCTAAAAATCTTTTTTTCGCCAATTGGGTGCCCATCTCGATTGTATTTTCCTATTTCTTTTGACAGTTAAATATTTTATGGCTAGTATGCGTTCATAATTTCACGTATCTCATTGATTTATCAGTCTTTAATTGTAAAAACTCCCGACCGATGCAGCCAATCAAGTTGACTAAAATATGCAAGCGCGCCGCCGCCGGCATGTTGCTCAGCCTAGTAATGATAGCAACTTCCGGCGCGTTCGCCGACGAAGTCTCCAGTATTAGCCAAAACCAAAACGCCACGAACGGCGTCTCTTCCAGTAAATCCAGCGACGTAACCGCCAACGCAGACGCCCCCTCGCAGGGCGGCGCGAAGTCGTTTCTGTCGGGCGTGGCGAGCAAGGCTGGCGACGTGGTTGTCGGCGCGCTCAACATGATCGGTGTGCGTTATCGCTGGGGCGGCAACACGCCGGGTTCCGGCCTCGATTGCAGCGGCTTCGTGCGCTACGTGTTTCAGGACACGCTCGGCATGACCCTGCCGCGCCGCGCCGAGGAAATGAGCCTCGTGGGCGAGAAGGTCACCGTGAGCGACCTGAAGCCGGGCGACCTCGTGTTCTTCAACACGATGCGCCGCTCGTTCTCGCACGTGGGCATCTATATCGGCGACAACAAGTTCGTGCATTCGCCGTCCACCGGCAGCACGATCCGCGTCGACGATCTCGACGACGGCTACTGGGAAAAGCGCTTCACGGGTGCGCGCCGCATCGAGAATGCGCAACCCATGGACACCAGCGACTTGCGTCAGCGCGTGAGCGCGACCATCGGACAGTAATCGCTGTCGGTTGGCAAAGACAAAAACCTGCTTCCAATCGAAACGTGAACTTGGCCCCGTAAAGTTGGACAGTTATTCGGCTAGGCCGCTGAGGGCTGGGTCCTGTACA
>LFJI01000332.1 GCA_001235855.1 Candidatus Burkholderia brachyanthoides | reverse complement strand
TCATGCAAAAGACAAGATGTAAACACATTTCATCGAATGAAAACAGACCCTAGTAGTAGGACGACGGCCGTTCCGGCTTGATCTCTTGAAGAATCGTCGTGGCGATTTCCTCGATCGACTTGTGCGTCGACGACAGCCACTTGATGCCTTCACGCTTCATCATCGCCTCGGCTTCGTTGATCTCGTAGCGGCAGTTTTCGATCGCCGCGTACTTGCTGCCGGGGCGTCGCTCGTTACGAATCTCCGCGAGCCGCTGCGGGTCGATCGACAGGCCGAACATCTTCGCGCGATGTTCCAGCAGCGGCGTGGGCAGCTTGCCGCGCTCGAAGTCCTCCGGAATCAGCGGATAGTTCGCTGCCTTCACGCCGTACTGCATGGCCAGATAGAGGCTCGTCGGCGTCTTGCCGCTGCGCGACACGCCGACCAGAATCACATCGACCTCGGCCAGATTGCGGTTCGACTGGCCATCGTCGTGTGCGAGCGAGAAATTGATCGCTTCGATGCGGTTCTTGTATTCCTCGGTGTCCGCGTTCTGGTGGACGCGGCCCATCGCGTGCGTGGACTTGATTTCCAGTTCGTGCTCGAGCGGCTCGATGAAGGTCTGGAACATGTCGAGCACGAGCGCGTTGCATTCCTTGACGACTTCGTTGGACGCGCTATCGACCAGCGTCGTGAAGACGATCGGCCGTCGCCCGTCGAGCGCGACGGCCTCGTTGATTTTCTCGACGGTCACATACGCCTTGTCGATCGAGTCGACGAAAGGCTCGCGCACGAGCCGGAATTTCTGGTCGAACTGGGCGAGGATCGAATGCGCGAAGGTTTCGGCAGTGATCCCGGTACCGTCGGAAACGATGAATACGGAAGGCGGCATCGGCGGAAGGAGTCGAAAAGAGGGAACGAGTTGAGGCGGACCGGCTCGGCTCAAATACTGTCAAAACAGGGCGCGGGGCGTTTCTGGTCCGCTCGGTTCATATGGCTCGAAAGACCTGTGTTAAGGTAACTGACCTTTGGCGGTTCGGGTGCGTTGATCGGTCTGTGGAAGTGTGGAAGCCTTCGATAGCAAAACGCGGACGTGTACGCTCTCCCACCAACATGCGCCAAAGGCCTCGATTTTGCCTTGGAATGACTATCCTGACCGAGACAATTTTAGAAACTGGCAAGGTAGAATAGCGGGAAACCTGTTCGATAAGCAATTGTGGACAAATTGGATTCGGCTTTTCGTCAAATCGCGGTCATTTCGTTGCTTTTCGTCACCTGAAGCCACGTTTTCGAGCAGCTTTCCCGATTTCCCCCGTTTCTTTTTGATCGTGCCTCATTCTGAGCGTGCGAGCATCCCCGAAGGTTTATCAAACAGGTTGTACGAGATGCGCAGAACGTTTCCATTGACGCAAATGAGAACGCCCGCGCATGTGAGCCCACTCGCATGTAGGCCCCACTCCACTCCACTCGTGCGATCGAGAATTCCATCCACCTTAGGGCTTGTATGACTAACGCAGTCAATGTTGCGAACGATGTCGCAAAGGATCAGGCGTATGTAGTTCCATTCGAGCAGTTGCGAATGACCGACGTGGAAATCGTCGGTGGCAAGAACGCGTCGCTCGGCGAAATGATCAGCCAGCTTTCCGAAGCCGGCGTTCAGGTGCCGAGGGGTTTTGCCACGACCGCGCTCGCCTTCCGCGACTTCCTTCACCACAACGATCTGACGGATCGCATCGCAAAACGTCTGGAGTCGCTCGATGTCGACGACGTGAAGGCGCTCGCGAAGTGCGGCAAGGAAATCCGTCAGTGGATCGTCGACGCGCCGCTGCAAGCGCGTCTCGAAGACGAAATCCGCCGTCAGTTCGACATCCTGCAAAACAGGTCTCCCGACGAACTGTCGTTCGCCGTGCGCTCGTCTGCGACCGCCGAGGATTTACCCGACGCATCGTTCGCGGGCCAGCAGGAAAGCTACCTCAACGTGGTCGGCATCGAGGACGTGCTCGATCGCATGAAGCACGTGTTCGCGTCGCTGTATAACGACCGCGCCATTTCCTATCGCGTGCACAAGGGCTTTACGCATCCCGAAGTCGCGTTGTCGGCCGGCGTGCAGCGCATGGTGCGCTCGGACGTGGGTGCCGCGGGTGTGATGTTTACCATCGACACCGAATCCGGCTTCAAGGAAACCGTCTTCATCACGGCAAGCTACGGCCTGGGCGAAACGGTCGTGCAGGGCGCGGTGAATCCGGATGAGTTCCACGTCTTCAAGCAGACGCTCGCACATGGCAAGTACCCGATCATCCGCCGGTCGATCGGCTCGAAGCTCATCAAGATGGAGTTCACCAACCCGGGCGAGCCGGGCCGTGTGAAGACCGTCGATGTGCCGCACGAGCAGCGCAACCGCTTCTCGATCACCGATGAAGACGTCATTACGCTCGCGAAGTACGCGGTCATCATCGAAAAGCACTACGAGCGTCCGATGGACATCGAGTGGGGCAAGGACGGCCGCAATGGCAAGATCTTCATTCTCCAGGCCCGTCCGGAGACGGTGAAGAGCCAGGCGTCGGGCAAGGCCGAAATGCGCTTCAAGCTCAAGGGCCAGTCGCAAGTGCTGGGCACGGGCCGCGCGATCGGCCAGAAGATCGGTGCAGGTCCGGTGCGCGTCATTCACGATCCGTCGGAAATGGAACGCGTGCAGCTGGGCGACGTGCTAGTCGCCGACATGACTGACCCGAACTGGGAGCCGGTGATGAAGCGCGCATCGGCCATCGTGACGAATCGCGGCGGGCGTACCTGCCACGCGGCCATCATCGCGCGTGAGCTGGGCGTGCCGGCAGTGGTCGGCTGCGGTGACGCAACGGAGGTGCTGAAGGACGGCGCGCTGGTGACGGTTTCGTGCGCGGAAGGCGACGAAGGCAAGATCTACGACGGCCTGCTCGAAACCGAAGTGACGGAAGTGCGGCGTGGCGATCTGCCGAAGATCCCTGTCAAGATCATGATGAACATCGGCAATCCGCAACTCGCGTTCGATTTCGCGCAGTTGCCGAACGCAGGCGTGGGTCTGGCGCGCCTCGAGTTCATTATTAACAATGACATCGGCGTGCACCCGAAGGCGATTCTGGAATACCCGAACATCGACGCCGATCTGAAGAAGGCGGTGGAGAGCGTGGCGCGCGGTCATGCGTCGCCGCGTGCGTTCTACGTCGACAAGCTGACCGAAGGCATCGCGACGATCGCGGCGGCGTTCTATCCGAAGCCCGTCATCGTGCGTCTGTCGGACTTCAAGTCGAACGAGTACAAGAAGCTGATCGGCGGTTCGCGCTATGAGCCGGACGAAGAAAACCCGATGCTCGGTTTCCGCGGCGCGTCGCGCTATATCGCCGACGACTTCGCCGAAGCGTTCCACATGGAATGCGTCGCGCTGAAGAAGGTTCGCGAGAAAATGAGTCTGGACAACGTCGAGATCATGGTGCCGTTCGTGCGTACGCTCGGACAGGCGGACCGCGTCGTCGGCCTGCTGGAGAAATTCGGCCTGAAGCGCGGTCTGAACGGTCTCAAGCTCGTGATGATGTGCGAAGTGCCGTCCAACGCGATTCTCGCGAAGCAGTTCCTGGAGCGCTTCGACGGCTTCTCGATCGGCTCGAACGACCTGACGCAACTGACGCTCGGCCTCGACCGCGACTCGGGCATGGAACAGATCGCGGCGGACTTCGACGAGCGCGACGAGGCGGTACAGTTCATGCTCAAGCGCGCGATCGAAACCTGCCTGAAGATGGGCAAGTATGTCGGCATCTGCGGTCAGGGTCCTTCGGATCATCCGGACCTCGCGGAGTGGCTCGCGAAGCAGGGCATCGAGTCGATGTCGCTGAATCCGGACACGATCATCGATACGTGGCAGCAGTTGGCGAAGACGCTGTCGAAGTAAGACAGCGGCTGGCCGTCAAATGATAAACACCCCAGAAGTTTCCGGGGGTGTTTTCATTGTGCGCCCAGCATGGGCGCAATCCTAGTGGGTGCAAGTCCCACCGTGAGTTGACCACAGCGAACGAAGCGAAGCGCAA
>LFJI01000331.1 GCA_001235855.1 Candidatus Burkholderia brachyanthoides | reverse complement strand
TCAGGACCAGCGTTTTTGCATCCGGCGAACGGTTTCCGTTCTTGGTGGATGACAAGATAGGTGTTCCTCTTTTCGATCTCACCGTCTTCGCCCTAACGGAATATCGAAGTCGGAATCGGGCCAGCGGCCACCATCGAGCAGATGCTGCGAGACTTGAAGGTGCTGCTGATTTTCTGTGACAGGTACCAAATCGATCTGTCTACCCGTATGTTGGACGGACGTCTGCTCGAACTGGGCGAACTCGATGCGCTCGTGCGGATGTACCGTCTGCCCCTATCGGCAATCGAGGCCGACAGGCGCCAACGAAAGTCCAAGCGAACCGGGTCGAGCCGTCGTGCCCCTAGGGGATTTCCGTGCCCCAGCCAGGAAAGTCCATCAAGAGATCTCAGGCGATTCAGCCAGCGTTCGCATTTTCGCATTAGGTATATCCGGCAATACCGGCAATACCTGGGATGGCTGGCCGACAGACGCGTACTGACTTTGGCCGCGAGACATCCGGCGCGTCTGGCGCAGGCGCAGGCGAAAAACATTGTTGTGTCTGCACTGACTGACCGCTCGTCGCCCCGTCGGGAAAGGTCGCAATACTAACGGGGCGACGCCGCGCCTTGGACGAAGCTGCCCAGGAGCGTCTTTGGCAGGTCGTGGCGGTCGATTCGCCGGAGAATCCTTGGGAAGGTTGGCATGCCAAAGTCCGCAACGGAACTCATCGTGCGCTGGTTCATGGGTCTCGGTATCCGGCGCGGCGAGCTCCTCGGCTTAAAAATCACTGATCTGAACTTCCGGTCGAACGAAGCCTTCGTCGCCAGACGCGCCGATGATCCGAGCGATCCACGGGCCAATCAGCCTAACGCCAAGACAGTTAGACCGCCTGTTGCTCATGACATGAGTGACGATCTGGCGCGCCAGACCAAGGCCTACGTTCTTAGAGAGCGGCGACAGTTCGCCAAAGCCCGATCTCATCCGTTCCTCTTCGTGGCTAACGGGGGCGCGCCGTTGTCGCTGCGAGGGCTGAACAAGATCTTCGACGTATTGCGCAAGAGGCATCCAGAATTCACTGATCTGTTCCCGCATCTGATTCGCCACACGACCAACTTCAACTTCTCGAAGATTGCTGACGAACAAGGCATGGACCCGGAGAAGGAAAAGAAGACACGCTCACAGCTCTTCGGGTGGTCTGAGACCTCGAAGACGGCTGAAACCTATACGCGGCGGGAGATTGAGCGAAAGGCGCGAGAAGCTTCGCTGAGACTGCAAAATGACATGGTAAAATTTATTAACGATAGCCAATAGCGAGACGAATGCTGCCATCGGGCTTCCTTACTCGCCTTCACTGCCCGCCGTCGCGATGGCGCGCGGCGGCTCGGTGTCTAGTCCTGAAAGCGATCACAGGGAACTGAGGGAGGGCACACATGCCGTGCACCTCTCCTTTGACGAGTTGCCGGAACTCGACCCGCGATTCAAGAGTGTTTTTAAGGTCACGTCGTTCTGGTATGCCCAGAATCATTCGATATGGCACCTCAAAAATATGTTTTATCGCAGCAAGGATCTGTTCGCGTTTAAAGCGAAGGGCAATCCTGAGCCGATATCTGAGATCAGTGAAGTCGACCTTCTGAATTACAAGGACGCAGTTGGTGCGCAGAGGGAATGGCACCTAAGCGCGATATCGGGGTTTCTGAAAAAATGGGCATCCATAGGCTTGGTTGGCATCTCTGAAGGTGCCGTGGTTCTGCTTCAGCAAATACGATTGAAAGGCAACGAGAAGGGCGTTGCTACCGCGACTATGGATCCGGTAAGAGGTCCGCTCACCCCGATCGAGCTTGAGGCGCTCCAAACTGCCTTGAACAGCGCATATGCTCGGGGCGAAGTCGGGAAGGCGGAGTACGTGCTCTGCTGGCTACTCATGATGCTCGGTTAGCGACCGACACAGTACGCGGCGTTGAAAGTCTGCGACGTTGTTGTCGTGCACGAAAAGGACGGGGCGAAGACATACTCGCTCCGTATGCCGAGAGCGAAAAGGCGCGACAGCAATGCGCGGGGCAAGTTCAAGGACCGCCTCCTGACGCCGGAAGTCGGAGCGCTTGTGGCTGAATACGCTCTTGAAGTGGAGACGCAGTTCGCCGGGCTACTCGATGACTCCCGGGATGCTCCGCTGTTCCCGGGCAAACTCGTCGATGGCGCTATTGCTGGATTTGAGTATCACGAGACATCCACGCGTATTGCCACCGAGTCCAGTCGGCGATGCGCCGCCTTGAGGTTATGTCGGAGCGCACCGGAAACTTTATCCACATCGTCGCGAAGCGGTTTCGCCAGACCATCGACACACGTGCAGCAGAAGAAGGCCATGGGGAGTTGGTCATAGCTGAGCTTCTTGACCATACCGACACACAGAACGTCGGGGTCTACGTAAGCGCGACGCCGGCAACCGTCGAGCGCATCGACCGCGCGGTGGCGATGCACCTAGCGCCTCTTGCACAGGCATTTGTGGGGAAAGTCATTGCCGGACCGTCGGAGGCGTCAAGGCCACATGACCCTGCGAGCTTGATTCGAGCCCCGAAAATCGTTGGCAAATTCGAAGCGATGTCGATCTGTGGCAAGCACGGTTTCTGTGGATTCCTGAAACCGCTTGCCTGCTACACCTGCAACGGTTTCGAAGCATGGCTGGACGACCCACACGAGGTGGTTCTTGACTACCTCATTGCTGAGCGTGAGTGTTTGATGGCAACCGGCGATTCTCGGATCGCGTCGATCAATGATCGGACCATCCTTGCCGTTGCCGAGCTCATCCAGTTGTGCGCTGCCGCCCGTGAAGAGCGGAGCACTGTCTGTGACTGAAATCGTTACCTTCGTACCGCAGGCCAGTCTCGACGCGGCAGCCAATATGGCCGCCTTCATCGATTCGTGCAAATCAACGCTCACGGTATTCGGTCGATCGCTGGATTTCGAGTCCGACGTGTGGGATGTGTCTGACACCATCGAGCTCTCAGGCAGAACACACGCGGTCAGACTGGTGTACAGCAATCAGGAGACTTGCGATAAGGCTGTGACGGTCATGATGCGGGAGCCGTTCAAGTCTTTCGCGAAAGCATACATGCGCTATCAGGGCGGCCTGAACCCGACGAAAGACCTCGGCAAGCGCATGATCTCGCTTAGAGTGTTGGAGGTCGCGTTGTGGGAAAAGGGGACTGCGGACCTGGTGCGGATCGACAGTCATGTTCTGAATCGAGCCGCCCAGCTGATTGGTGAATGGGTTTCTGCCAACACAGCGTACAGGACCGGTCTGCAATTGCAGATGATCGCGGATTTCCTCATCGCGAACCGCGTGATCGCCGTACTGAACAAATGGAGGAACCCGTTGAAGCGTCCGAGCGACTCGACGAGGGTGGGTAAAGAGGCCGACGAACGTCGAGAGGCCAAAATGCCAAGCCAGGCGGCGCTCGATGCGCTGCCCAAGGTGTGCGGATATCCTTGTATCGTCGACGGACAGCGGTACTTTGCTCCGCACCGGAGCGCATAGGCGAGGTCCTCAGCCTTCCGGCCAATTGCGAGGTTCGGCAAAAGCGCGAACGCTCGGATGAGAAAGCATACGGTCTGCGATGGTGGCCAGCGAAAGGGGCCGGAAAAGGGCCGAGCCGATGGTCAAGTGGATCGTCCCCTCGATGCTCGAGGTTGTGGAGGAAGCCCTCCGTAAAATTCGCGCTGTGACTGACGAGGCGCGGGAAGTGGCGCGATGGTACGAAGCGAACCCTATCCGGATTTACCTGACCAAGGACACTGAGCACTTCCGTAGCCAGGAATGGTTGAGATATGAAGAGGTTGCAGAGATTCTCTTTACTGACCCGGTGACGGACCCGAGCTCGGTTGCCTACTGGCGGAGAATGCACAAAGTACCCAAGGATACTCGTCGGAGGGCGGACTATCTGCGGTTCTCTGCGGTTCGCCGATGTCGAAGCCGCCGTGCTTAAGATGTTGCCAAAAGGATTCTCGCTGGTCGACAGAAAGACCGGGTTTGTACAGACCGGAGACATGGGTAACACATTTAGCTCCTTTTGCCGCGCCCCTT
>LFJI01000330.1 GCA_001235855.1 Candidatus Burkholderia brachyanthoides | reverse complement strand
AACTACACGAGCGCCTCGCTGCGATGGCTCCAGACTTCTATTCCAGTGCTCAATCAACTAAGGACTTTGCAGCGGCGGGTGAAGGCATGGCGCTCAGACCGGGCGAGGGATCTGGTGAGCAGAATTCTTGGCGATGCAAGCATGTCGGTGCGGCGTGCCGTTTCCGCCGCGTGCTCCAGCCAGAAACTCGTGGCCACCGCGCGGTCCTCGAATTCGCCGTTGCGGCCGCCCGCAGTCAGATAGTGATTGTTCGGGCTCGGCGCATTCAGCCCGATGAAGGCGACGCCCTGATCCTGCCAGGCACAATTTCCCGAAACGTGCGAAAGCGTGCGACGTCGCTTTCGCGCGCGAGCGTGAGCGGGGTTTGGCCGAGCGAATTGGCATCCGGATAGAACAGTTGCCGCACGAAGTCGAGCCGCTCGACGGGATCGTAACCGCCTGCCGGCGGCGAGCCGCAATCCGCCCAGTCGTGCTGGCCGAGCAGCAGAATGAGCGAGAATGAGCGGCGTGCGCGCGCTGTCGAGGATATCGTGACGCGCCTCGAAAATGCCGTCGCGGCAGGCTTCCGCGCTGCCCTTCACTTTGCCGTCGTAGACGATGAACGAGATGTCGCGGTCGCGCCCGATGGCATCGAGCATCTGACGCACCAGCGCTTCGTCGGCGGGATGTGAAAGCGCGTTCGCGACGATCGCGAAATTCAGCGGCGAAGGCGCCGCACCACAGCGCGAATGCCGCGGCGGCGGCGAAGCGCGCCGCCGTGTGGTGTGTCGGCGCGCGAGCGGCTCAACGCGATGCATCCGGCGCGGATTTCGCTAGTTCATGCAGTTCGTAGAGCAGATCGAGCGCATCGCGCGGACGCAGATCGTTCGGATCCATCGCGCGCAGCTTGTCGAGCACCGGATGGTTGGGTGCGTCGGCGGGCAGCGCGGCTTCTTCCGGCGCGTCGTCGTAGGGTGTGTACGGCTGGCTCGCCGACATCTGTTCGAGATGGTGCAGATGCTTGCGCGCCGCGCGGATCACCGCGTTCGGCATGCCTGCGAGTTGCGCCACTTGCAGGCCGTAGCTCTGATTCGCGGGGCCTTCGTTGACCGCATGCAGGAACACGATGCCGTGATCGTGCTCGACTGCGGACAGATGCACGTTGGCCGCCTGCGGGAACTCCGAAGGCAATTGCGTGAGCTCGAAGTAATGCGTGGCGAACAGCGTGTAGCACGCTTTATGCGTGAGCAGATGCCGCGCGATGGCCCACGCGAGCGCGAGACCATCGAAGGTCGAGGTGCCGCGGCCGATTTCGTCCATTAGCACGAGGCTCGATGCGCTCGAATCGTTGAGAATGGCGGCCGCCTCGGTCATCTCGACCATGAAGGTCGAGCGCCCGCCCGCGAGGTCGTCGGCCGCACCGATGCGGGTGAAGATGCGATCGAGCACGCCGAAGCGCGCGCGTCTGGCGGGCACGTAGCTGCCCACGTGGGCCATCAGCGCAATCAGCGCGGTTTGACGCATGAAGGTCGACTTACCGCCCATGTTCGGGCCGGTGATGAGCAGCAGTTTGCGCTCCTGGCTCATGCAACAGTCGTTGGCGATGAACTGCTCGGCCTGCGCCTCGACGACCGGATGGCGCCCTTGTTCGATATCGATGCCCGCGTCCGCCGTGAATTCCGGCGCGACCCAGTCGAGCGCGCGGGCGCGTTCGGCGAAGGCGGCAAGCAGATCGAGTTCGGCGAGCGCGCCGGCCACGCACTGGCAATCCGCGATGTAGAGCAGCAGGCTTTGCAGCAGCGCATCGTAAAGCGCGCGCTCGCGCGCCAGCGCGAGTTCCTGCGCGGATAGCGCTTTATCTTCGAACGCCTTCAGTTCCGGCGTGATGTAGCGCTCGGCGTTCTTCAGCGTCTGACGGCGGCGATAGTTGTCGGGTACCTTGTCGGTTTGGCCACGCGTCACTTCGATATAAAAGCCGTGCACCTTGTTGTACTCGACCCGTAGATTCGCGATGCCGGTGCGCGTGCGTTCGCGCGCTTCGAGGTCGATCAGGAACTGATCGCAGTTCTCCGAAATATCGCGCAATTCATCGAGATCGGCGTCGTAGCCGCGCGCGATCACGCCGCCGTCGCGGATCAGCGCAGCCGGCTCCGCCATGACAGCGCGCGTCAGCAGTTCGAAGCATTCGGGCGGTGGTTCGAGCGATGCCACGATGCGTTCGAGCGCTTCGACCTGCGCCGGCACTGCCGCGACGCGCTTGCGCAATTCGGGCAGGGACGCGAAGGTATCGCGCAGGCTCGAGAGATCGCGCGGGCGCGCGGACAACAGCGCGAGCCGCCCCGTGATGCGCTCGATGTCCGAGATCTTGCGCAAGACCGTGCGCAACGCGTCGAAGCCGCTTGTCGCCGGTGCGTCGAGCAAGGCGCCGATGGCCTGATGACGCGCCTGCGCAATCGACGCGTCGCGCGGCGGATGATGCAGCCAGTGACGCAGCAGGCGGCTGCCCATGGTCGTGCAGCAGGTGTCCAGCAGCGAGAACAGCGTCGGCGATTCGGTGCCGCGCAGCGTTTCGGTGAGTTCGAGATTGCGGCGCGTGGACGGATCGAGCCCGATGTATTCGGATTCGTATTCCACCTTGAGGCTGCGCACGTGACGCAATTGCTGGCCTTGCGTCGCCGCGGCGTAGAGCAGCAGGGCGCCCGCCGCGCCGCAAGCGCAGGTGAGCGTCTGCGCGCCGAAACCGTCAAGGCTCGCGACATCCAGTTGTTCGCGCAGCCGCTGCGTGCCCGAGCCGACGTCGAAATGCCATGCCGGTACACGCGTGGTTGCGCCGAGACTCGCCACACCGAACGACACCTGCATGTCGGTGATCGAAGCGGCGATCAGGGTTTCGGCCGGACGGATGCGCTCGAGCGCCGCGCCGACCTGACCGGGCGCAACTTCGGCGAGACGCAGCGCGCCGCTCGCCAGATTCAGCCACGCGAGGCCGACGTTGGTCACGAGACCGCGACGGTTGTGCGTGGGGCAAAGCGCCATCAGATAGATGTCGCTCTTGTCTGAGAGTAGTGCGGCGTCGGTGAGCGTGCCGGGCGTGACCACGCGCACGATCTTGCGCTCGACCGGCCCTTTCGAGGTGGCCGGGTCGCCGATCTGTTCGCAGATCGCGACCGACTCGCCCAGCTTCACCAGCTTGGCCAGATATTGCTCGCACGCATGATGCGGCACGCCAGCCATTCTGATCGGATTGCCGCCGGAGGCGCCGCGTTGCGTGAGCGTGAGATCGAGCAGACGCGCGGCCTTTTCGGCGTCGTCGAAGAACAGCTCGTAGAAGTCGCCCATCCGGTAAAACAGCAACGTGCCGGGACGCTCCGATTTCAACCGGAGGTATTGCTGCATCATGGGAGTATAGTTGCCAAGTTCTGCGTCGCTCTTCGCTTCGTTCAAGTTTTCTGTTTTCATTCAATAGCTTGTTTGTGTTCGTGCTCGGACATTCACGGACATTTGCTGTTAGGCATGTTCCCCGCTCGCCGAGGGGACTGCTCGGGGACTTAAAGGAGCGCGCTTTGGTCTACACTTCAGATTCCACTTCCCCAGAGCAAGAAGCCCTTCCAAAGCCTTTCCTGGCAAGGAATTGGTGGAGTACGTGATCCCCCGATCGGGGGCTAACATAACGGCAAAACCTTATGAAAGCAGACCTCACGCTTGGGCTCGTGAAGCGGTTGTGTTTCGACCAAAAGCCAGTCGGCTTCGACGCGAAAGGCGGTTTGGCGTTCGAGCCGAACGATAAGCTATACATTGTATGGGACTCAAACGCGTCCGCGCCACCGGGCTTCTGCGTTCGCGTCGCGACAAAGAAAACCTACATAGTTGGAGGCGTTTCGCGGATGCCGACAGTCGGCAACGTGGCCGACTTTCTGGACCTAGGCGCCGCGCGCAAGAAAGCGACAGAGCTTGCGCTGAATATCGTCGAGACGGGACGAAACTCGAACAAAGACGCGCGCGATGAATCAGCGGCCGAGATTACGGTTGGTGTACAGACCGGAGACATGGGTAACACATTTAGCTCCTTTTGCCGCGCCCCTT
>LFJI01000329.1 GCA_001235855.1 Candidatus Burkholderia brachyanthoides | reverse complement strand
CAAGGTTAATCGTTTCGGGGGAAAGTAAACAGTCCTTCCGGGCTCTTTTTGAACTAGCCTTTAAGCATTCAACTTCCTGAAACCTTCGATACATCATTCGATGTTTTAAACGATACCGCGTTCGTTCGCGCGCTCGGTCGATGCCCGCATCACCAGTTCACCCGGTAGCAGACACTCGCGCGCGGCCATCGACGCGCCGCCCAGGCGCTCGTGCAGAAACTCCACCGCGCGCCGGCCGATATCGTACGTCGGTTGGCGCACGGTCGTCATGCCCGCGAGTTGTGCCCACTCGGAATCGTCGATGGACATGA
Source organism: Candidatus Burkholderia brachyanthoides (assembly GCA_001235855.1). Lineage (GTDB taxonomy): Bacteria > Pseudomonadota > Gammaproteobacteria > Burkholderiales > Burkholderiaceae > Caballeronia > Caballeronia brachyanthoides. The sequence goes on along the minus strand of LFJI01000329.1, from coordinate 3,751 downwards.
GCGCGATCTGCGCCTGCCAGTCACCACCGAAACGCGCCTTCAGATGCACGGCGACACGCAGCGCCACCGGTCCGTTCGCCGCGAAGAGCGCGACACGGCACCCCGCATCACGCACGGCGGCCACACGGCGATCCAGATCGGCGAGCGCGGGCCCGGCATCGGCGAGATCGATCACCAAGGTCGCGGCACGCGATTCGCACCAGCCGAATCGCGTGCCGCGACGGTCTCACGAAACGCGGGTGTGTCACCGGTTGCACGATGACGAGCAGTTCGTCGAAGCCTTGTTCGGCGAGATGCCGCGTTGCGAGCGCGACGGCCGCGAGATTATCGAGGCCGACCATTTCCGTCACGATGCCTTCGACCGTCCGGTCCACGAGCACGACAGGAATTCCGCCTTGCGTGAAGCCGTGCAGCAGTTCTTCCTTGACGCCCAGCGCTTGACGATCACGCCTTCGACGCGATAGGTCGTCAGCAGTTGCAGATAGCGGCACTCCATGTCGACTTCATTGGCGGCATGACAGATGAGCGGCATGTAGCCTAGCGCGTGGCAAGCGGCTCCGACGCCTTGCAGCACTTCAACGGAGTAAGGATTCGTGAGGTCGGCAAGCAGCATGCCAATCAGGCGATTGCGGCCGCGCTTGAGGCCGCGCGCCATCTGATTGGGCCGATAGTCGAGCTTGGCGATGGCCGCTTCGATGCGTTCACGCAATTCCGGCGACAGCACACTCGTCTCGCCGTTCAGATAGCGCGAGATGCTGGTCTTGTCCGTGCCGGCTTTGCGCGCGACATCGATGATGGTCGCGCGGCGCATGCAGAACACGGGCACGCGGTTGTTCGCGCCGGAGGTGGGATTAGGATCGTCGGACATTGTCGTCGTGTTGTGTTGACGCGGCGCGCGCGATCGTCATTCTCCTGGCATGTGCGCCATGTTAGCGCATGCTGAAATGGGCTTTCGAACGAGCGATCCCTTGCCGTCAGTGCTCGAGCACCTTGCGATTGACGATGTTGGTCCGAGCGTGCCGTTCAGTGCGCCGATCAGGTTTTCGGCGGCATTGCGGGCCATCGCGTGGCGCGTTTCGTGGGTCGCCGATCCGATGTGCGGCAGCGCGATGACGTTCTTCATTTTGAGCAGCGGCGAATGGGCTCGTGCTCGAACACGTCGAGACCGGCGCGAATGGTGCCGTTCTCAAGCGCTTCGATGAGCGCGGTTTCATCGACCGTGGGGCCGCGCGATGCGTTGATCAGAATCGCGGTTTGCTTCATCTTCGCGAGTTGATCGCGGCCGATCATGCCGCGTGTTTCCGCCGTGAGCGGGACTTGCAGGCAGACGAAATCGGCTTGCTGGAGTAGTTCGTCTAGTTCCACGCGTTTGGCGTTGTAGTCTTTTTCTGCTTGCTCGTTCGGGTGGCGGTTGGTGTAGAGCACGTCCACGCCGAAGCATTCTTCCCCGATGCTTCCTTTCCAGTGGCCTGCTTTTACCCACTCGGCGAGGTCGACTACGCGACGGGTGCTCGACAGAATTAAGCAAATACCGTGTCGGCAGTGGATTCGGTCAGGACATCGGGCGTGTGCGTCAGGATGATGCCGTGGCGCGTCAGGTCCTCTACGTCGAACTGGTCGTAGCCTACCGATATCGTTGATAACGCTTTCAGGCGTGTTGCGTCTTCTAGCATTTCTGAGGTTATTTTTATGCTCGCGCCTATTACTCCGTCGGCATCTTTTAGCTTTGCTTCGTTCTTTGGGTCGATGTGCTGGACTTCCGCGTGTTCACGCAAATAGCTCTCTACGTCCGGTGGTAAGGCTTTGTAGGCTACGATTTTTTCTTCATGGTTTCTTGCTCTCTCTCTATCTCTATGGTTGGTTACGTGCTTACTTAGGCAGTGGGCGTCGTCTTTAGTACTTTTTGTCGGCACAATGGACCCAAGACCGAACCATCCCCTGCGGCTTGACGGCCACAACGTCAACCAAACAGCCACGAGCAGAGCCGCGCTCATAAACACGTAGGAAGCAGCCGGCGACCCGGTCGCTCCATTCAAATACTCAACGACATAGGACCCGACAAAGGACCCGAGCGCCCCCATACTATTTTGATCAGCGCCATGGCCCCACCAGCAACATTCTTGGGCAAAAGCTCAGGCACGATCGCAAAGAACAGCCCATAGGGCGCATACATCGCGGCCCCTGCGACCCCACGAGCAACGCATAAAGCCCCAAAATTGGGCGATCCAAGCAAATAAGATCCAGCAAAAGCAATCGCACCGACAAGCAAGAACGGCCAGACAAACGCCTTGCGCGCCTGCAACTTATCGGAAGCCCACGAAGCAAGCAGCCATCGTGATCGTCGCAGCAAGATAGGGCACCGCCGAAAGCCACACCCCGTTTCGACCATGCCAAGCGTCGAGCCATTTTTGAGAATCGACGGCAGCCACAAAACGAAACCATACACGCCGATGCTCCAGCAAAAATACTGCACGCACACCTTGATCACCGCAGGCGACTTGAACGCCTCGCGATAATTCTTCACCGGCTTGATCGCAGACTGCTCGGCATGCAACGTTGCATCGAGATCGCTCTTTTCCTGCACGCTGAGCCAATTTTGACCTGCGCAGGCTTGTCCTTCACGACGAACCACCAGATCTCACCGCCCAAACCACGGCGGGCAAGCCCTCGGCGATGAAACATATGCCGCCACCCGAACGAATTCACCAGGTAGCCCGACACCACCGACATCCACAACACCGTCACCGGATTGCCGAGAATGAGAAAGGTGTTCGCACGCGAGCGCTCGGACTTGGTGAAGCAGTTCGCAATGAACACAAGCATCGCAGGCATCACGGTCGCTTCGACTACACCGAGCACGAATCGAATCGCCATCAACGATGGAATGTTGCTGACCATGCCCGTCAGCGCCGCGCAAGCGCCCCGCAGAATCAGGCTCCAGAACACGAGCTTCTTCACGCTGCGACGCTCGGCGTAGATCGCGCCCGGAATCTGGAAAAAGAAATAGCCCAGAAAGAACAGCGCGCCGATCAGCGATGACAAGCCCTTGCTGATGCCCAGATCGCTATTGATGCCCGCCGCCGACGCGAACCCGTAGTTCGCGCGGTCGAGATAAGCGAGGCTGTAGGTGATGAAGACGATCGGCATGATCGCCCACCACCAGCGGCGCACCGCAAGCTTCGCCGTCGTTGATGAAGTCACAGTCGACGTGTTTGATTGCATGTTTGTCTCCGAACGAAAGTCGGTTATCTCTCAGGTTCCCGCACGGGTTGGCCCGTGTCATGTTCAGGCGATAAAGCTTCAAGGCAATGCACAAGCCTCAAGCGATATCGAGCGCGGCTGACGCCGTCTTGTCGTTCGAATCCTGTGCTTCCAGCGCATCGAGCGGGGTGCGCGTCGGCAAGCCTTCGCTGTCGCCGATCACCTGAATCGCCAGCGCGCCGATGCGGTTGCCGCGCGCGCATGCACGGGGCGCATGTCGTGCCCTTCGAGCAGCGCGCTGATCACACCCTGTCGCAAAGCCATCGCCCGCGCCGACTGTATCGACCACCTTCTTCACCGGCACGCCTTCGACGATGCCCTGATCGCCGTCCGCCGTGCGGAAATACGCGCCGTGCGCGTCGAGCTTCACGATCACGCCGCGCGCGCCCTGATCCAGATAGTACTACTGTGTCGTAAGATCGCTGGCATTATAGGTAGGAGCTTCTTCATCCTTTGCATGAGGAAGCGATGGACTGGGAGACATCGTTCG
>LFJI01000033.1 GCA_001235855.1 Candidatus Burkholderia brachyanthoides | reverse complement strand
GTCAGGATCAAGAGATCGAGTCCCGGCTCCTCCAAACGCTGGTGGCGGGCAACGGTGTAAACGCAGTGCCCACTCAGGGACTAGTGGCGGAGAGGGTGGGATTCGAACCCACGGTACGGGAAACCGTACGCCTGATTTCGAGTCAGGTACATTCGACCACTCTGCCACCTCTCCGGTTACTGCGCTGCCTTCAACTGCTCTTTCAGGCCTTCGCTGAACTGGCGGTTCTCAACAAAGAACGAGAGTATAACGAAGTCCTTTTCGCTTTCCAAGCCCCCTTTTGCATTTTGGCGAAAAGTTCTCAACCAGCGATTTCGATGCGCTCCGCGCCACGCATGTACGGGCGCAGCGCTGCGGGGATCGTGACCGAGCCGTCCGCGTTCTGGAAGTTCTCCAGCACCGCGACTAGCGTGCGGCCGACCGCGAGGCCCGAGCCGTTCAGCGTATGCACGAACTCCGGCTTGCCCTGCGCATTGCGGAAACGCGCCTGCATGCGACGCGCCTGGAACGCTTCGGTATTCGAGCAGCTCGAGATCTCGCGATAGGTGTTCTGCGCCGGCAGCCACACTTCGAGATCGAAGGTCTTCGCCGCCGAGAAGCCCATGTCGCCCGTGCACAAAGTGATCACACGATACGGCAATTCGAGCTTCTGCAGGATCGTCTCCGCCTGTCCGACCATCTCGTCGAGCACGGCGTACGACTGCTCGGGCGGCGTGACCTGCACCATCTCCACCTTGTCGAACTGATGCTGGCGGATCAGGCCGCGCGTGTCGCGTCCGTACGAGCCTGCTTCCGAGCGGAAACACGGCGAATGCGCGGTGAGCTTCACCGGCAGCTTGTCCGCTTCGAGAATGCTGTCGCGCACCATGTTGGTCAGCGAGATCTCGGAGGTCGAGATAAGGTATTGCGTGACGGTGTTCTCATCGCCGCCCTTCTCGACTCGGAACATGTCCTCCGCGAACTTGGGCAACTGACCGGTGCCGTAGAGAATCTCCGGATTCACGATGTACGGCGTGTACGCCTCGGTATAGCCATGCTGCTCGGTATGCGTGTCGATCATGAATTGCGCGAGCGCGCGATGCAGCCGCGCGATCGATCCGCGCAGCAGCGTGAAGCGCGCGCCTGAGAGCTTCGCGCCGGTCTCGAAGTCGAGGCCGAGCGGCGCGCCGACATCGACGTGATCCTTGATTTCGAAGTCGAACGTGCGCGGCGTGCCCCAGCGCCGCACTTCGACGTTCTGCGTTTCATCCTTGCCAACCGGCACGCTTTCGTGCGGCAAGTTGGGCACGGTCAGCATGAGATCCGAGAGACGCTTTTGCACGTCATCGAGCTTCGCGGCCGATTCCTTCATCGTGTCGCCGATGCTGCTCACTTCCGCCATGACCGCCGTGGTGTTTTCGCCGCGGCCTTTCATCGCGCCGATCTGCTTCGACAGGCTGTTGCAGCGCGCCTGCAGTTCCTCGGTGCGGGTCTGGATGTCGCGACGCTCGGTTTCGAGCGCAGCGAAAGCGGCCACATCGAGCGTGAAGCCTCGATCGGCGAGACGCTTGGCGACGACGCCGTCCAAGTCTTTACGGAGAAGTTGAATGTCGAGCATGTCGGGGCTGCGTTGTTGAGTATTCAGAAGGATCGATTTTAGCGCACGGCCTTAGCGCACGGCCGGATGCGGGACGCGGCCGCACAACTGACCAGCAACGAGTCTAGTGCAGGCGGCCACGCGTTCGCGCGGTCATGCGTGCCGGTTCATGCAATGGCGCGCGCATCGGGGAAACGCACGCGGACAAACGCGCGCATCTCACCGCTTCTTGTCGTCGCGATGCTCGCGCCGCCACGCCGCATCCAGTTCCGATAGACGCGCGAGCTTCTCGCCGATCTTGCCTTCGAGACCGCGCGGCGTAGGCTGATACCAGTACGGCTCGCGCATGCCTTCGGGCAGATACGTTTCGCCGGCGGCGTAGGCGTCCGGTTCGTCGTGCGCGTAGCGATATTCGTGGCCATAGCCCAGTTCCTTCATCAGCTTCGTCGGCGCGTTGCGCAAATGCACAGGCACCTGCCGCGACTGATCCTTTCCGACGAAGCGCCGCGCCTCGTTGTACGCGTTGTAGCCCGCATTCGATTTCGGCGCAACGGCGAGATAAATGAGCGCCTGCGCGAGCGCCAGTTCGCCCTCCGGCGAGCCGAGGCGCTCATAAGTCTCCGATGCGTCCAGCGCGATGCGCGCGCCGCGCGGATCGGCGAGGCCAATGTCCTCCCACGCCATCCGCACGATGCGCCGCGCGAGATAACGCGGATCGGCGCCGCCGTCGAGCATGCGGCAGAACCAGTAGAGCGCGCCGTCCGGATTGCTGCCACGCACCGATTTGTGCAGCGCACTGATCTGGTCGTAGAACGCGTCACCGCCCTTGTCGAAGCAGCGCAGATTTTCCGCGAGCGCGCTGCCGAGCAAGGCGCCGTCGATCTCGGTCTTCTTTTGCTGCGCCGCAGCACGTGCGACGATTTCGAGGTTGTTGAGCAGTTTGCGGCCGTCGCCGTCGGCGGAACCGATCAGCGCGTCGCGGGCTTCGTCGGTGAAGCTCAGGCCGCCGAGTTCGGCGCGCGCGCGCGCGAGCAATTCCTGCAACTCGTCGGTATCGAGACTCTTCAGCACGTAAACGGCCGCGCGCGACAGCAATGCGCTGTTCACCTCGAACGACGGATTCTCGGTCGTCGCGCCGACGAACACGAACAGCCCCGACTCGACGTGCGGCAAGAACGCATCCTGCTGGCTCTTGTTGAAGCGATGCACCTCGTCCACGAACACCAGCGTCTGCCGCCCGTTGGCGCGATGGATCTGCACGGTTTCCACGGCTTCGCGGATATCCTTCACACCCGAGAGCACCGCCGACAGCGAGATGAACTCGGCATCGAAGGCGGCGGCCATGAGGCGCGCGAGCGTGGTCTTGCCGACGCCGGGCGGGCCCCAGAGGATCATTGAATGCGCCTCGCCCGATTCGAACGCGACGCACAGCGGCTTCGCGGGACCGAGCAGATGCTTCTGGCCGATCACGTCGTCGATGGTGCGGGGACGCAGGCGCTCCGCGAGCGGAACGGTACCACGGTTTTCTTCGAACATGGACTGTGGAAATGCGTTTTGAGCGGCATCAGGGTTGATCGGCGCGGGTGAATCAAAGGCGGAAAGGCGGCGATAATCTTGCCCTTTCGCGCCGCGTTCAACCATCGGCCAAACGACATCGGTCTGCACGCCGCTGACCGGCGAGACATGAGGGCCGAGGGCCGCGAAATCGGGTCATTATGACAGTCATGCGCGCGGCTCGAGCCAAACCGCGGCGCGCCCGGCCAAAGACAACCGAAGACACAATTCAAGGACGCACATCCATGCAGCAAGACACCGCTTCGACTCCCGGCGAAGACACCTACGCCCCGCTCCTGCCCGTGCCGCAGCAACGGCGCGCCTTCGGCACGAGCGACGCCTTCGCGCTCTGGTTCTCGCTCGGCATCGGCCTTTTGGTGGCGCAGGCGGGCGCGCTGCTGGTGCCGGGCCTGTCGCTGCCGCATGCGCTGCTGGCGATCGCCGTCGGCTCCGTGATCGGCGTGGTGCTACTCGCGCTAGCGGGCGTCGTCGGCACGGATACGGGGCTTGCCGCGATGTCGTCGCTCAGGCCGACGCTCGGCGTACGTGGCGCATCGGTGCCGGCGGTGCTGAACGCGGTGCAACTGGTCGGCTGGGGCTCGTTCGAGATCGTCGTGATGCGCGATTCCACCGACGCCCTCGCCAAACAATCCTTCAATCTGTCGATGCCGCTCGTCTGGACGCTGATCTTCGGCGCGCTCGCGACGCTGCTCGCGATGAGCGGCCCGCTTTCCTTCGTGCGGCGTTTTCTGCGCACATGGGGCATCTGGCTGCTGCTCGCGGGCGCGGGCTGGCTCACGTGGAATCTGCTGGCGAGGCAAAACCTCGGCGAGCTGATGGTGCGTCCGGGCAACGGCGAGATGGCGTTCGGCGCGGGCATCGATCTGGCCGTGGCGATGCCGCTGTCGTGGCTGCCACTGATCGCCGATTACACGCGCTTCGGACGCAGCGCGGGCGGCACGTTCCGCGGCACGCTGCTGGGCTACGGCATCGCCAATCTGTGGTTCTATGCGCTCGGCGCGGTGTACGGCCTCGCGGCGGGCGGCGGCGATGCGCTGCTCACCGTCGCGCTCGCGCAAGCGGGCGGCGGCATCGCGCTGCTGCTGATTCTCATCGACGAAATCGACAACGCTTTCGCCGACATCCACTCCGCCGCCGTCTCGACGGGCACGTTCTGGGCGCGCACGAGCGTGCCGATGCTGTCGGCCGCGTTCGGCGCGCTGTGCACGCTGGTCGCGCTGGTCGTCGCGATGGGCAAGTATCAGAACTTCCTGCTGCTGATCGGCTCGGTGTTCGCGCCGCTGTTCGGCGTGGTGCTGGCGGATCACTTCGTCGTGCGCAAGCGGCGCATCGATGCCGCGGCGCTGGCGCGTATAGATGGCCGCTACGGTTATTCGGACGGCTGGCATGTGAGCGCGTTCGTTGCGTGGGCCATCGGCATCGCGGCGTATCACGCAATCAACCAGTGGTTGCCGAATCTCGGCGCGACGCTACCGGCGCTCGCGCTGGGCGCAGCGTGTTATCTGCTGCTGGTGTCGACGCGGCGGGCGGCGCTGGCGTCCTGATGCGCCTGCGCGAATGACCGCGCGAGTCTGCACGATCCGCGCGCGCCGCGCTTAATGCGTTTCGCATCAACGCGTTGGCGCGGCGATGCTCAGGATATCCACATACTTGTCCAGCGCCGCTAGGGATAAATCCCGCCAATCGGATCAAGGTCGCCGCTCGACGCCCGGCAACACGCACAGCAACTCGAACGCAAGATTCGCCCCGAGCAGCGCCGTGGTGCCGAACGGATCAACGGATCATAAGGCGGCGCGACTTCCACCAGATCCGCGCCGACGATATTCAACCCCTACGCGCCACGAATGATCTCCAGCGCCTGCGGCGCCGTCAGCCCCGCGATCTCCGGCGTACCTGTGCCCGGCGCGAAAGCCGTATCGATGCCGTCGATATCGAGTGTGAAATATACCGGCCCGTCGCCCATTTGCGCGCGCACCTGATTCATCAGCGGCGCGAGCGATTTGTTCCAGCACAGCACTCCTCCGTCGGCACGACGCGCTCGCAATCCAGCAGGCCCTCTTCCACCGCGCGACGAAAGAGCGTGCCGTGCGCGATCTTCTCGCCGAACATGGTGTCGTTGACGTCCGCGTGGGCGTTAACGTGAATGAGGCCGACCTTGCCGTGCTTCGCGTGGAGCGCCCGCAAGATCGGCAGCGCGATGGTGTGATCGCCGCCGAGCGTGATCGGCTTGCAGCCGTGCGACAGAATCTGCCGGTACGCCCGCTCGATGCGATCGATCGCATCGAGCAGGTTGTACGGATTGGTCGCGACATCGCCGATATCGACCACGCGCAGCGAATCGAAGGGCGCGGCGCGTGTCGCCATGTTGTACAGACGCAGCAGCACCGACTCGCTGTGCACCTGACGCGGCCCGAAGCGCGCGCCGGTGCAGTTGGACGTGCCGAGATCGAACGGCACGCCGACGAAGCACGCATCCAGCCCGACGGCCGACCCGACGTGCGGTAGGCGCATCATCGTCGTAATTCCGCCGCAGCGCGGCATCTGGTTGCTGGACAGCGGTCGCGGATTGCCCGCGCGATGGTCGGTGAAGTGCGAACTGAAGTGCTCAGGCGGGGCGAATAGCGCAGATGTATTCATGGCGATGAATGCCTTCGAAGTGGACGATACGCCATTAATAATGCGATCCTCACGAAGTTAAAATAGCGCCGGAATCAACTTCACATCGATGTTTATCGATGTAACGGCGCGCCGCATGTTCACTTCCCTCTCCGATCTCGATCTGCGCCTGATCCGCGTGTTCCTCGCCATCGCGGATGCGGGCAGCGTGTCGTTCGCGCAAGCGACGCTCAACGTCGGGCAGTCGACCATCAGCACGCAGCTCGCGACACTCGAGTCGCGCCTCGGCTACCGGCTGTGCGAATGCGGACGCGGCGGCTTCGCGCTGACCTCGCGCGGCGAACATTCGTCGAGGCGTGCCGCACGTTGCTTGCCGCCGTCGATACCTTCGATTCGACCGCGTGCAACGTCGGCAAGAAGCTGGTCGGCACGCTGACGCTCGGGATCATCGGCAATACGCCGGTGAACGCGAACGCGCGCATCAGCGAGGCAATCGCGCGCTTTCACGAGCGCGACGAATCCGTACGCCTGTCCGTGCTGGTGCGCTCGCCGGGTGAACTGGAGGAAATGCTGCTGGCCGGCCGCATTCAGATGGCAATCGGCTATTTCTGGCATCGCGTGCCGTCACTCAACTATGCGGAAATCTTCACAGAGGAACAGTTTGCGTACTGTTCGCGCGCGCATCCGCTGTATGCGTCGGCCGGCCGTATCGATGCGGCACAGGCCGCCGAGCACGTGTGGGCATGGCGCAGTTATCCGCTGCCCGAAGCGGCCGCGCTCACGCCGTGCGACATCGGCGCGGTCGCCGACAACATGGAAGCGATCGCGATGCTGGTGCTGTCCGGCAAGCATCTCGGCTATCTGCTCGAACACTTCGCCGCGACCTATGTGAAGGACGTCCTCTCGCGCCGCTGAATCCGCACACGATGCGATACCGCGTCGCGTTCCACATGGTCACGCGCACGCGACGCGCGCACGGTCCGGCGGATGCGAAACGCGAAATCGTCGAAGCGTTCATGGAAAACATGGCCGCCGCGCATCGTTAGAACAAGCCGAGCCAATGACTGCCCAAATTCAATAAACTAAGCAGTCCAAATTTCAAAAAGCCAACATCCACGGCCATTTCAGCCGATCCAATTGGAATTCATTGCCCTATTAATCGGAGTTGTCCTAATATCGTCCTACGATTTGCTGCGCGCGATTAAGACTCGCAAAGCGATCGTGCTTGCTCGAACAACAACGGCAGTCCTTCTTTTTGCGTGGGAGATAAGATGTACGAAGCACATCTACGAATTGCAAGCGGCATAGGACGGTTGGCGGCGCCCTTCGCGGCCATGGACATGTGCGCGTTGGCGGCCGCGTACCTGGCGCCAGGCGGAACCATCACGTTTCATGGCGCGCTGATCGCACCGCCGTTTATCGTCGGCGCGTCGTCGATGGCACGGTCGGGAGGGGTCGGTACGGTTCGACGCATCACCGAATAGCGCGCCGAGCGCCGAGGTATGGCTTCGAGCCGCAGATGGACACACGAAAACCGCAGCCATCGAGACGCGCTTCACGGATGGCCACGGACGGGCGATCGCGCCATCGGCGGGCGCGTTTCATGTCGGCACAGCGGGTGGCGTCTTGTCGATGCAGGGACAAAGGCAGCGAGCCGATCACGCTCGTCACAACCTCACAACCTATAACTCGAAAAACGACGCGCGGCCCGAACGGGCCGCGCGTCGTTCGGTCAGAGGGGCTCAGCCGTTGATCACATCCGCGCCCTTCGGCACGGTGAACTTGAATGTATCGCCCTTGATTGGCAGGTTCTTCTGGATGTTCGAGAACGTCAGCAGCGTGACATTGCCGAACACATCGTGCAGTTCCATCGCCTGCAGATTGCCGTCCTTGAAGCCGATGCCGACCTTCTCGAACTGCGTGTCCTTCGCTTTCGGCGTGAGTTCGAGCCAGTCGATGCCGCCCTTCTCCCCCGCATCACGCAACGTGAAGTTCTTTTCCAGATCGTTGCTGCCGAACAGGATCGCGGCCGGGCTCGCGCCGAGCGTGCCACCGAGCGTGCGCACCGTGACCTGGTTCAGATCCTTGTCGTAGACGTAGAGCTTGTCGCCATCGGCCTGCAGGACTTGCGAATACGGCTTCTGATACGACCAGATGAACTTGCCCGGGCGCGCGAACACGAAGGTGCCGCTCGACGTCTGGTTCTGCGCGGGCATCGCCGTGCCGCTCGCGCCGTTGTTGGCCTTGCCCGGCGCTTTGACTTCCTGCTGCGTGAAATCGCCGCGCGCCACGTGGACTTGCGACACGAACGCCTTCAGTTGATCGGCGCCGCTCGCGAACGCATGCGATGCGGTCAGCATCGACGACAACAACGCCGCGCCGACGATTTGCTTCAACCTGTTCCCCGTGTACTGCTTCATGCCGTGTTTCTCCAGATGACTCATTGCTCGTCGCGCGCGGGCGAGAGAATCTCGCGGTTGCCGTTCGACGACATCGCCGACACGAGCCCGGAATTCTCCATCTGCTCGAGCAAACGAGCCGCACGATTATAGCCGATGCGCAAATGCCGCTGCACCAGCGAAATCGACGCGCGCTTGTTCTTGATGACGACCTCGACCGCCTGATCGTACAAAGAATCGGACTCGCCATCGCCATCGCCCGCGCCGGTTCCGGCGCCCGCCGAGCCTTCGCCCGCGAGACCGCCTTCCAAGATGCCTTCGATGTAATTCGGCTCACCGTGCTCGCGCAGCTTGTCGACGACGCGATGCACTTCCTCATCCGACACGAACGCGCCGTGCACACGCACCGGCAGCCCCGTGCCCGGCGGCAGATAGAGCATGTCGCCCATGCCGAGCAGCGATTCCGCGCCCTGCTGATCGAGAATCGTGCGCGAGTCGATCTTCGACGACACCTGGAACGCCATGCGCGTCGGCACGTTGGCCTTGATGAGGCCGGTGATTACATCGACCGACGGCCGCTGCGTCGCGAGAATCAGGTGGATGCCGGCCGCGCGCGCCTTCTGCGCGATCCGCGCGATCAACTCTTCGACCTTCTTGCCGACCACCATCATCAGGTCGGCGAGTTCGTCGATCACCACGACGATGTTCGGCACGCGCGTGAGCGGTTCGGGTTCGTCCAGCGTCAGGCTAAACGGGTTCGGGATCTTCTCGTCGCGCTTCTTCGCGTCCTCGATCTTGCTGTTGAAGCTCGCGAGATTGCGCACGCCGAGCTTGCTCATCAGCTTGTAGCGACGCTCCATCTCGGCGACGGTCCAGTTGAGCGCGTGGCCCGCTTGCCGCATGTCGGTGACGACCGGACACAGCAAGTGAGGAATCCCTTCGTAGACGCTCATTTCGAGCATCTTCGGATCGATGAGGATGAGCCGCACCTGTTCCGCGCTCGCCTTGTACAGCAGCGAGAGGATCATCGCGTTGATGCCGACCGACTTGCCCGATCCGGTCGTGCCGGCCACCAGCAAGTGCGGCATCTTGCCGAGATCGGCGCACACCGGATTGCCGCCGATGTCCTTGCCAAGGCCCATCGTCAGATTCGAACTGGCCGATGCATAGACCTCGGAGCCGAAAATCTCGGAGAGCTTGACGGTCTGGCGGCGCTGATTCGGCAACTCCAGCGCCATGTAGTTCTTGCCCGGAATCGTCTCGACCACGCGGATCGACACGAGCGACAGCGAACGCGCCAAATCCTTCGAGAGACCAACGATCTGGCTGCCCTTCACGCCCGTCGCCGGCTCGATTTCATAGCGCGTGACGACCGGCCCGGGATACGCCGCGACCACGCCGACTTCCACGCCGAAGTCCTTCAGCTTCTTCTCGATGAGACGCGAGGTGTATTCGAGCGTATCGGCGGAAATGGTGTCATGGGTCTTGGGCGGGGGATCGAGCAGCGCCAGCGGCGGCAGCGTGGAATCGCCCGGCAGGTCCGTGAACAGCGGCACCTGCTTTTCCTTCTCGGCGCGTTCGGAGCGTGCGGACGTGGCGACCGGCTGGACGATCATCACCGGTTCGTGGTCTTCGCTCTTCGCGCGCGAACGCACGACCTTGCCTTCGCGCTTCGATGCGGCTTCTTCGCCAAGCTTGCGGTCGCGGCCCGCCTCGCGACGCAGTTGGGCGCCGGTGACCGCCGACATGATGCCGTCGCCGACCTTCTCGCACACGGACAGCCATGAGAAGCGGAAATACAGCGACAAGCCGATGGCGAGCAGTATCAGCAACAGCAGCGTGCCGCCCGTGAAACCCAGCGCATGTGCGATGTGCCGCGCGACAATATCGCCGATCACGCCGCCCGGCGCGCGCGGCAACTGCACCTTAAGTGACCACATGCGCAGCGCTTCGATGCCGTCGCTCGCGAGCAGCACGAGCACGAACGCGAAGGCTTCGGCGAGCCAGGTGCGGTCTTTCGGCGCATTCTCGTCGACGACCGGCGGCTCGGTGATACACTGGTAATTTACGACGATGCGCCGCGCCAGCAGCACGACGAGCCACCACGAGGACAGCCCGAACACGAGCAGCAGAATATCCGACGTGTAAGCGCCGACGCGCCCCGCCCAGTTCGATATGTGATCGACGCTCACGGCATGCGTCCAGCTTGGGTCCTTCCGGCTGTACGAGAGCAGCGCCATCACGAGAAACAATCCGAGCGCGATCTGGAGAATCCAGCGAATCTCGGTAATGAGCCGAGACATGCGGTGCGGCAATGCCTGCGGGCTCGCAGAATAAGTAGCTTTGGCCATTGATTCGTTGTCGCCTGTTCGCGGCAGCGCGTGTGAGCGCGATAGCCGCATAAAACGGTGACCTATTGTAAACGCTGCATTGCGATGCACGGTGTAAAACCGCCGCGACGCTTGCAACCTGTAACACTCGTCACGCGCGCATCACACTTGCGTGCAATGCGCGAATCGGCGTTTTTTATGCGGTCGATGCGCGTGCAAACCGCTATCACGGTGATTGAAAGGTTCATTCGGAAGGCTTTTCCATCGGCCTTTAGTAATCTAATCGATGTTTTGCATCAAACTACGATTCACTGGAGGCGCTTGCCGCTTCGTCGCTATCGACTGTACGCCGCTGGCGTCGATATTGCTGCGTTGCGAGCACGACCGCGCTTCACCGAGCGCCTCCGCATCGACTAACAAATACGGAAGATCGCCATGTCATCGCCCAAACACGCCAAAGTGCTGATTCTCGGTTCCGGTCCCGCCGGCTACTCGGCCGCCGTCTACGCCGCGCGCGCGAACCTGTCGCCGCTGCTCATCACCGGCTTCGCGCAAGGCGGCCAGCTGATGACCACCACCGACGTCGAAAACTGGCCCGCCGATCCGTTGGGCGTGCAAGGCCCGGAACTCATGCAGCGCTTCGAGGAACACGCGCGCCGCTTCAACACGGAAATCATGTTCGATCACATCCACACGGCAAAGCTGAACGAAAAGCCGCTGCGCCTGATCGGCGACTCCGGCGAATACACCTGCGATTCGCTCATCATCGCGACGGGCGCATCGGCGCAATATCTCGGCATGCCGTCGGAAGAAGCGTTCATGGGTAAAGGCGTGTCGGCCTGCGCCACCTGCGACGGCTTCTTCTATCGCAACGGCGAAGTCGCGGTTATCGGCGGCGGCAACACGGCCGTCGAAGAAGCGCTGTATCTCGCGGGCATCGCCAAGAAGATGACGGTCATTCACCGCCGCGACAAATTCCGTGCCGAGCCGATCCTGATTGACCGCCTGCTCGCGAAGGAGAAGGAAGGCGTCGTCGAGATCAAGTGGAACCACGTGCTCGACGAAGTGCTCGGCGACGATTCCGGCGTGACCGGCCTGCGCGTGAAGAACACGCAGAGCGGCGACACGACCGACATCAAGCTGCAAGGCATTTTCGTCGCGATCGGCCACAAGCCGAACACCGATCTGTTCGTGAACCAGCTCGAGATGAAGAACGGCTACATCATCACGAAGGGCGGCGGCACTAGCGGCAGCGCAACGGCGACCAGCATCCCCGGCGTGTTCGCGGCGGGCGACGTGCAGGATCACGTGTATCGTCAGGCCATCACCAGCGCTGGCACGGGCTGCATGGCCGCACTCGATGCGCAGCGCTATCTGGAAACCATCGACGAGACGCCGACCGCGCATTCGATGAGCCACGAAGCGGATCGTTGAACACCGCGCGCCCGCTTTCGACGCGCGCCGCATGTCGCACCTTTTCTCCTGCGTCATTCCATTTCGAACGATGCCGAAGAATCACCCCCACCCGAACGAACCAAAAGTGCGCCGTGCCCCGGTGCGCCGCGAGCCGGCGCCCGAAGCACGCCCCGGCCTGCCGATGTCGCCGATGCCGCGAAGCGCGACGGGCTGGCCGGGCTCGCATCGCTCAAGCTCGCGCTGAAAGCCGATGCCGAGAAGCGCGAAATGGAACGGCTGGCTGCCGTGCGGGCGGAGCGCGAAGCCGTCGCCGAAGCGGACGAATTCCGCCGCTCGATCGGCGAAGTCGAACCGCTGAAAACCCCGCCGCGCACGCCGCCCTTGCCGTTGCAAAGCCGACTCGACGAGGAAGCGGTGCTTCAGGAAGCGCTCTCCGACGAGTACGATCCCGAAAGCCTGCTCGATATCGACGGAAACGCTGTCGTATTACTGTCCCGGCGTGAGTCAGGAAGTCGTGCGCAAGCTATGGCGCGACACGTGGATCGTACGGCGCAGCTCGATCTGCACGGCATGCGCCACGAGGAAGCGCGCGAAGCGCTGGCGGAATTCATCCGCGAAGCCGTGAAACGCGGGCTGCGCTGCCTGCGCGTAATTCACGGCAAGAGGGGCTCGGCTCGATCGACAAGGAACCGGTGCTCAAAGGCAAGGTGCGCGCGTGGCTCGTGCAGAAGGAAGAAGTGACCGCGTTCGGTGGCGGCACGGTGCGCGACGTGCTGCTGTCGCGCCGGCCGTTCTTCTACTGGGTGACGCATCAGGATTACGTGCTCGTCGTCTTCGCGATGGCGATCTTCGTGCCGTATTTTCTGCGCGTGACCTCGCGCCTGTTCGACCAGCGCGCGCTGCTCGTCACCGACGCGATCGGCCTCGGGCTATTCAGCGTGTCGGGCACCTACGATCGCGCTCGACGCGCAAATGCCCGCCTTCACCGCGACGATGATGGGTGTGGTGACCGGCGTGTTCGGCGGCGTAATCCGCAACGTGCTGTGCAACGAGATTCCGCTGATCCTGCGCGATTCGCGTCCGTACGCCGTATGCGCGTTCACGGGCTGCTGGATTTATCTCGGCCTCACCGAACTGGACGTCGATACGATCTACAACGTGCTGATCTTGACGGCGTTCATCCTGATCGCGCGACTGGTCACCTTCAAGTTCGATATCCGGCTGCCGCATTAGTGCGCCTGCGCGGGCGCGCACGGATGGACGTAAGCGGGCGGCAAAACCTGCCTTTTTGCTACAAGCCCCGTTCAGGCCAGAGGCCAGACGGCGCCATTTCGACGGCCGCCCCAACGGCACTTCAATACGCACACAGAATATGAACATCGAGCAAGCGCGTTTCAACATGATCGAGCAACAGATTCGTCCCTGGGAAGTGCTGAACCAGGACGTGCTGAATCTCCTGTCGATCGTCAAGCGTGAGAACTTCGTTCCCGCTGCGTACCGCAATATCGCTTTCGCCGATCTCGAAGTGCCGCTGCCGGGCGGCGAGCGCATGCTGTCGCCGAAGGTCGAGGCGCGCGTGCTCCAGGACGTGCACAAAGGCGAAACGGTGCTGGAAATCGGCGCGGGCTCGGGTTACATGGCGGCGTTGCTGGCGCATCGCGGCCGCAGCGTGAAGACCGTCGAAATTTCGCCGGAACTCGCCGAATTCGCGAGGCAGAACCTCGCCGCGAACGGCGTGACCAACGCGGAAGTCGTCAACGGCGACGGTGCGCTCGGCTGGGCCGATGGCGCACCGTACGACGTGATCTGCGTGTCAGGCGGCCTGCCTGTCATGCCGCAGGAATTTCTCGAACAACTGAAGGTGGGGGGCGGCCGCATCGCGGCGTTCGTTGGCACGGCGCCGGTCATGAAGGCGCAGATCATCACGCGTGTCGACGAGAAGCAATTCCGCGTGTCGGACATCTTCGAAACGCTGGTGTCGCCGCTGAAGAACGCGGTGCATCCGTCACAGTTCAAGTTCTGACTCTCTTTCACATGCCGATGCCGGGCGCCAGCCCGGTGTCGTGCATCGTCGACGCATCGAGCACTCATGCAAAATCTTTCCGCACCTGAACTCGCCGCCTGGCTCGCCGATTCCTCCCGCCTCGCTCCCGTTCTGCTCGACGTGCGCGAGCCGTGGGAAATCCAGACTGCGAGCATGGCCAATATCGTGCCTATCCCGATGCGCGACATACTCGCGCGCAGCGAAGAACTCGAAGACGACGCGCCGGTCGTGTGCATCTGCCATCACGGGGCGCGTAGCGCGTCGGTCGGTATGTTCCTGGAGTCGCGCGGATTCACGAACGTCTACAATCTGTTCGGCGGTATCGATGCGTGGTCGAAGCAGGTCGATCCGAACGTGCCGACGTATTGAGCCGGGCGCGATCCTTCGCTGGGCGTTAAAAAAAGGCCGCATGGGTTGTCGACCCCTGAACTGCACCCCAAAAGTTGGACGCTGATCCAATCTTTGGGGTGTTTTTCATGGCGAACTACAGCGAGCAGTTGAAGCTGAAGTTGGTAAAGCAGTACCTTGCTGGGGTGTCTG
>LFJI01000328.1 GCA_001235855.1 Candidatus Burkholderia brachyanthoides | reverse complement strand
GTCCGAAGTGTTACCCCTGTCCTGGAACAGGTGTTAGCCATCTCTCCGGTCTATACAAGGCGGCTATTGTCGTTATTTGACCACATGAGGCCCGATCATTCAGGCTGCCCGCCGGATCAAAGGCTGCAAAGCGTCAGATGAAACGGCACGTCAACGTCGACGGCGCGCGGTTTCAGGTCACCGTCCTGCACGGTGAAGCGCACCCATAGCATGTACTTGTTGGCGCTGGCTTCGGGAATGACGCGCACCTCGGGCGACACGCGCACCTGCATCAATTGATACGTTCTGCCGGATAGCATCTGCTGATAGCTACCCTGCATCGCCATGACTTTCGACGCCTGCCCCGATTCGCGCGCGAGGTGCAGCACGATGGCGGCTGCATCGCGCAAGGACAGCATGGGCATGACCCATTTGGCGATGTCCTGACGACGCTCTTCCACCGGCAATTGCTGCCAAGCGTAGTACGACGGCAGATCGAACTTGCAGGTGCCACCGGGGATGATGGTGCGGCTGCGGATGATCGACAGCCATTCGTTATCCGAGAGATGCTGACCGGTCTTGCCGTGCATGTCGCCGAGACCGGCGAGCGTCTGCTCGATCTCGCCGAGCACGGCCTCGAGCGCGTCCTGCTCGAGGCCCGGATTGCCGCGGAACGGCGCGAGCGTCTGGCGCTGGCGCTCCAGTTCCTTCATGAGATCGGCTTTGAGATCCGTGCGACCGGCGACTTCCGCGATTTCGAAGAGCGTCGTGAGCGCGACGTGATGCTCGCGGACGTCTTCCTGAGTCAGAAAGAAAGTGAAGCGCTCGAACAGATCTTCGAGGCGCAGCAGCGTTCGGATTCGCTCGTTGAAGGGATACTCGTAAAGGATCAAGCGCGCGCCTCGAAAAGGGTCATTGCTTCCATGAGCGGAAGTAAAGACATTCTAATGCCGTACGCTGATCCCAGCAAATCGGGCGCAAATTGTGTCCGCTTGAGCATTTTCAATGCAAAAAGCGGAACTTTTTGGCGTTTCAGCGCATCGCCGTGCGATGCCACTCGTCAGACGGAAGCGAGTTCGAGATAGCGTGCATGCAATGCATCCACTTCGCGTGCGAGCGATTCGAGCGTCGAGGTGTCGTCGTTGACGACGATATCGTTCGCCGCGGTGAGACGCGCCTCGCGCGATGCCTGCTTCGCGATGATCGCCAGCACCTGTTCGCGCGAGAAGCCATTGCGTCGGATCACACGAGCGATTTGCGTTTCGACCGGGCAATCCACCACCAGCACGCGCGACACGCGGTCCGACCAGTTGTCCGATTCGACCAGCAGCGGCACCACGACGATGTGATACTTGCCGCCCGCCGCATGCCGTTGCCGCTCGGTTTCGGCGCGGATCAGCGGATGCACGATGGCTTCGAGGCGCGCCTTGGCCGTGTCGTCGGTGAAGACGAGTTCACGCATTCGGGCGCGATCCAGCACGCCGTTCGCCGCGACGAATTCAGGGCCGAACTCGCTCGCGATGAGGGGCATCGCGATGCCTTTGGGCACCGTGACCTGATGCGCGATGAGATCCGTATCGACGAGCGGCACACCGCGCGCCGCGAACATGTCCGCGACGGTGCTCTTGCCGCTGCCGATTCCGCCCGTCAGACCGATGCTGAACATCCGGTGCTCCTCTTCAATCTCAATTATCCGAACAGCTAATAAAACGGTGTGCCGATAAAGAGCGTGATGACGCCTCCTGCCGCGAGAAACGGCCCGAACGGCAGCGGCTCCTCGAAGCGCATGTGTCTGCGCCAGGTCGCGAGTATGCCGACCAGCGCGCCCGCCACCGCCGAGATGAGCACGACCTGCGCCAGCGCCGCCCAGCCGAGCCACGCGCCGAGCGCCGCGAGCAGCTTGAAGTCGCCGTAGCCCATGCCTTCGACACCGCGCGTGAGCTTAAAGAGCCAGTACACGGACCACAGGAACAGATAGCCCGCGATTGCGCCCGCGACGGCGTCGTGCAGCGTGGCGAAGCCGGCGTCGTTGTAGTTGACGATGAGGCCGGCCCAGAGCAGCGGCAGCGTCAGCACATCGGGAAGATAGCGCGTGTCGAAGTCGATCAGGGCGGCGGCGAGCAGCGTCGAGCACAAGCCGAATGCGGCGAGCGCGGGCCAGTCCGCTCCGTACGCAAAGAGCGACAGCGCGGCGAACGCGCCGCTCGCCAGTTCGATCGACGGATAACGCAGGCTCACGCGTGCGCCGCACGATGTGCACTTGCCGCGCTGCACGAGGTAACTGATGACGGGAATGTTTCCCCACGCACGCAATACGTGGCCGCAATGCGGACACGCGCTGCGCGGGACCGCGAGATTGAAGCGCTCGGGATAGCCGTCGGTGGCGGTTTGGGGCACGTCGGGCAGGGCCGCGTCGACTTCGGTGCGCCACGCGCGCTCGAGAATCACCGGCAGACGGTGCACGACGACCGACAGGAAGCTGCCGATCACGAGACCGAAGACGATCGTGAACGCATACTGCGCGCCGACGGGCAGCAGCGCGAACGCCTCGCCGTAGCGGCTCGCGAGATGGACGGCGGACGGATCGAACGAAGGCTGCATGGTCGTGGAACGGGGTGTCGAACTGAGACTGTGGCCCGCGATGCTACACTACATTATCGATCTGAATGATGAGAAGATACATCGTGACGACTAGCTCGCCCACGAGCGCGCCGAGCACGGTGATGACGAGCGGTTCGCACAGACTCGCGAAGCTGCCGATGCGTTCGTCCACCTGACGGTCGGCGATCGTCGCGAGGTCGAGGAGCATGGCGTCGAGCGAGCCGGATTCCTCGGCGACCGCGATCGGCTGCACCACGTCGTGCGGGAAGCAGCCGAGCGCGCGCATCGCGTCGGCGAGGTGTTCGCCATTGTGTAGGCACGCGGCAATCTCGACGGTCGCGTGGTCGAAGACGCGGTTGCCGGTCGCTTGCGTGAGGGAATCGAAGGCATCGGCAAACGAGGTGCCCGCGGTGAGCAACGTGCCGAGCGCGCCACTGCGAGCGAACGCAGCAGCTTCCCGGCACGGTGCGCCCTGCACGATATCGCGTGCGACAGCGCGCAGGATGCGCGGCAATGCGCGCCGTGCGCCGGAATTCGCGAGCATGTCGAGCGTGCTTGCCAGCGGCAGGCCGGCCGCAGCAAGCCGGCGAGTTGCCGCGTGAAGACGGTGCATCGTGCGCGGACGCCTTCGGCGGCGGCGCGGCGCCGATCGCTTCGAGTTCGAGGACGATCACGCCCAGGCGCTTGAGCGTCGCGCAGGCTCGGCATGCCTTCGTTCTGGGCGAGTCGCGAGATTTCGTGCGTCGCCGCGCGCGCGACGATCAGTTCGCGCAGGGCGTCGGACACCGGCATCAACTGATGCACACCGATCCGCCCGCGATACCCAATGCCGTGCACGCGGAACACCCCAGCGCGGCTTGAACGAGCGGAAGCCGTCTTCGAGCGAGAGCGCGGACGGCGCGCGGCGGCACGCCTCGCACAGCTTGCGCACGAGCCGTTGCGCCGTCACCAGCCGCAGGGCGACGCGAGGTTGTACGGCGCTACGCCGATATCGATCAGCCGTGCGATGGCGGCGGGCGCATCTTTCGTATGCAGTGTCGAGAGCACCAGATGGGCGGTCTGCAAGGCTTTCACGGCGACGTCAGCGGTTTCGGCGTCGCGGATTTCGCCGACCATGATGATGTCCGGGTCCTGCCGCATGAACGCGCGTAGCGCCACCGCGAAAGCCACCGCGAAATTCAGCCCAACCTTTTCGCGAATTCAGCCCAACCTTTTCGCGCACGCTGACCTGATTGATGCCGGCGAGCTGAATTTCAGCGAGATCTTCGACCGAACAGACATTGCGCGCGTCCGCGTTGAGCATTTGCAGGAAGCAGTAAAGCGAGAGCGTCTTGCCGCTGCCGGTCGGGGAGCGGTCACCAGCACGAGGCCGTGCGGCGCGCGAGGCCACCTCGATGATGCCGCTCTGTCGCGCATCCAGCCCGAGCGTGCTTAAAGGCCAGTTCAAAAAGGTCGCTCAGCTTGGCTGAAGATGTTCCAGCAG
>LFJI01000327.1 GCA_001235855.1 Candidatus Burkholderia brachyanthoides | reverse complement strand
TGAATCGCGCGCTGTGCCTACTCATGCCCCCCAAATCGTTGGATGCGCGTCCAACTTTTGGGGGGCAGTTCACACGCAGGGGTTTTTGCTTTTCAGGGTGTTCGAACCCGCTGCACTAAAATAGGCGCATCGTGAATCCTGCATCGATGCCCGCCATGCTCGCCCGACTTCCCCTCTACATGCGCCTCGTGCGCCTCGACAAGTCCATCGGCAGTCTGCTGCTGCTATGGCCAACGCTCAACGCGCTGTGGATCGCATCCGACGGCCGCCCTTCGCCGATGCTGCTTGTCATCTTCATCATCGGCACGCTGCTCATGCGTTCGGCAGGCTGCGCGATCAACGATTACGCCGATCGTGACTTCGACCGCTACGTGAAGCGCACGGCCGAACGGCCGATCACCTCGGGCAAGATCAAGGCGTGGGAAGCGGTGGCGCTAGCGGCGGCGCTGTCGCTGATCGCGTTTCTGCTGATCCTGCCACTCAACATGCTCACCAAGGAATTGTCGGTGTTCGCGCTGTTCGTCGCAGGTTCGTATCCGTTCACCAAGCGCTTCTTTGCGATTCCGCAGGCGTATCTCGGCATCGCGTTCGGCTTCGGCATTCCGATGGCGTTCGCCGCCATTCAGAACCACGTGCCGATGCTCGCGTGGATCATGCTGATCGCCAACGTGTTCTGGTCGCTCGCCTACGACACCGAATACGCGATGGTCGATCGCGACGACGATATCAAGATCGGCATTCGCACATCGGCGCTCACGTTCGGGCGCTACGACGTCGCGGCCGTAATGCTCTGCTATGCGGCGACGCTGGCGATTTACGCCGGCATCGGCATCGCGCTCGGCTTCGGCTGGGTGTACTGGCTCGGCTGGATCGGCGCGGTCGGATGCGCGGCGTATCACTACGGGCTGATTCGCCATCGCGAGCACATGGCGTGCTTTGCCGCGTTCAGGCATAATAGCTGGCTGGGCGGCGTGCTATTCGCCGGAATCGCGCTGCATTATGCGCTGCGCGGCTAAAGGCGCGGCGAGGTGCGCGGCGTCACGCAATCCGATATTCGATCTCGACAAAACCGGAGTAGGTAAGCGGCGGAACGGGCCGACAGCGCTTATTTTGTCTGACGCCGCACGCCCATGGCCATCGCGCGGGAGACGTGCGCGTCATGCGTCACGCTGCCCCGAACTCATCCCTCATCTCCTTCGCCCTGGCCTGCGCCGCCAGCGCGCCGCGCACGATCGCTTCCTTCACGCCTTGCGCGTCGAACGAAGCGAGCGCAGCCGCCGTCGTGCCGCCCTTTGACGTCACGCGCTCGCGCAGCACGCTCGCCGGTTCGCCCGACTGCGCCGCCAGTTGCGCCGCGCCCGTGAAGGTCGCGACGGCAAGCGTGCGGCCTTGCGCGTCGTCCATGCCGAGCTGACGCGCGGCTTCCTGCATCGCCTCGATGAAATAGAACACGTAGGCCGGGCCGCTGCCCGAAATGCCGGTGACGGCGTCGAGCATCGCTTCGTCGTCGAACCAGACGGTTTCGCCGACGGCGTCGAGCACCTGCGACGCCAGCGATTTCGATGCCTCGTTCACGCCGGAGAGCGCCGCCAGCCCCGTCACGCCCATGCCGATCAGCGCGGGCGTGTTCGGCATGGTGCGCACGATCTGCGTATAGCCGCCGAGCCAGCGCGACAGATCGCTCGCGCGGATGCCCGCCACGATGCTGATGATCGTCTGCTTCGCCAGATGCGGCGCGAGCGATTCCGCCACGCTCTTCAGCACCTGCGGCTTCACCGCGAGCACGATGGCGTCGAACGCCGCGAGTGCGCCGTCGATGGCCGTACCGGTCGCGATGCCGAATTGCTGCGCGGCGCGCGCGCGCGCTTCGTCGTTGATATCGACGGCATACACGTCGGCAGCCGAAGTGCCGCGCTTGATGAAGCCGCCGATGAGCGCCGCGGCCATGTTGCCGCCGCCAATGAATGCGATTTTCATGTTCGTAGTGGGTACGGGTTCAGTGGGTATAAGTGCGTGCGCCGAAGATCGCGGTGCCGATGCGGACCATCGTCGCGCCTTCGAGCACGGCGGCTTCGAGATCGGCGGACATGCCTATCGAGAGCGTGTCGAGATCGAGTCCGTCGGCGCGCAATGCGTCCATCAGTTCGCGCAGGCGCGCGTGCGGGACACGCTGGGCGTCGTGCGTTTCGGAGGGTTCCGGAATCGCCATCAAACCTCGCAGACGCAGGCCGGGGAGGGCGGCGACCGCATGCGCGAGCGCTGCCGCTTCGTCCGGTTCGACACCGCTTTTCGATGCCTCGCCGCTCACGTTCACCTGAATGCAGACGTTGAGCGCGGGCGTGCCGTCGGGACGCTGCGCGGATAGCCGTTCGGCGATCTTCAAACGGTCGATCGAATGCACCCAGTCGAACTGCTCGGCGACGACCTTGGTCTTGTTCGATTGCAGCGGCCCGATGAAATGCCATTCGATCTGGCCGCGCAGATCGGCAAGCGTTGCGATCTTCGCAATACCTTCCTGCACGTAGTTTTCGCTGAACGCGCGCTGGCCGGCATCGAAGGCAGCGCGAACGTCTTCGGCGGGAAAGGTCTTGGAGACGGCAAGGAGCATCACGGACGACGCATCGCGCGAGGCGTCGTGCGCGGCCTTCGCGATGCGTTGCCGGACTTCTTCGAGATGTTGGGCGATGGACATGCTGGATACACGGCGTAAAGAGCGATTATCGAATTATACGAAGCACTCAGCCGTAGATCAGATGCTCCAGCAGTTAAATCCAGTGCGTGACCGGCGTGGACGTGCCGCTTTGCAAATGCGCGATGCAGCCGACGTTCGCCGACACGATCATCTGCGGCTCGGTTTTCTCCAGCCGGTCGAGCTTCTGGTTGCGCAGCGCGTAGGAGAGTTTCGGCTGCGTCACCGAATAGGTGCCCGCCGATCCGCAACACAGATGGCTGTCGGCGGGCAGGCGCACTTCGAGACCGAGCGCGGTCAGCAACTGCTCGACGCGTCCGCGAATCTGCTGGTCGTGCTGCAAGGTGCACGGCGGATGAAACGCCACCGTGTGCACCGCGCACCGCCGCACCAGCACGGTCAGCTCTTCCTCGAATTTCGGCAGGATTTCGGCGAGATCCAAGGTCAGATCGACGATGCGCTGCGCTTTCTCCGCATACGCCGGATCGTTGCGCATCAGATACGCGTATTCCTTCACCGTCGCGCCGCAGCCCGACGCGTTCATCACGATGGCTTCGACACCGCGTTCCACATACGGCCACCATGCGTCGATGTTGTTGCGCACGTCGTCGTTGTAGCCGAGGTGCAGGCAGATCGCGCCGCAGCAGCCCGCATCCGGCGCGCTCACGATCTCGATGCCGAGCGCGTCGAACACGCGCTGCGTGGCGGTGTTGACGTTGGGCATCATAGAAGGCTAGACGCAACCGGAGAGCATCAGCATCTTGCGTTCGTGCTTGCCCGTGGGCGGCGCGAGCAGCTTCTCAGGAATCGGAATCTTCGCGCGCAGCGTACGCGGCAGAATGCTGCAGAATTGCTGACCGAGCTTCATCGCGGGCGTGAAGATCGTGCTGTTCGGGAGCACGCTCGCGAGCAGGCGGCGTTGCAGGCGCTGCGTGAACGGCCGGTCCACCTTTTCTTCCACGACCTTGCGGCCGGTCTCGACGAGCCGTCCATATTGCACGCCCGATGGGCACATGCTCTCGCAATTGCGGCACGTGAGGCAGCGGTCCAGATGCATTTGCGTGCTGCGCGTGACGGGCGTGCCTTCCAGCATCTGCTTCATCAGATAGATGCGGCCGCGCGGCCCGTCCAGTTCGTCGCCCAGGAGCTGGTAGGTCGGGCAGGTCGCCGTGCAGAAACCGCAATGCACGTATTTGCGCAGGATGCTGTCGGCTTCGTCGCCGTCGGCGGTGCTGCGGATGAATTCGGCGAGATTGGTTTGCATCGCTCGGTTTTAGGGGCAATTAGTACTACTGTATCGTAAGATCCATGGCATTATAGGAGCTTCTTTATCCTTTGCATGAGGAAGCGATGGACTGGAAGACATCGTTCGACGAGTCCCTGGA
>LFJI01000326.1 GCA_001235855.1 Candidatus Burkholderia brachyanthoides | reverse complement strand
CAGTGCCAATTCAATGACGCAATGGACTAGGTGCAGTGATCGTTGGCAGGCTGCAGCAATTATTGGCGAAGGTCATCGTCGATGAAAATTGAAGATGGCCGGCCTCGAGAAGGAGGGCTTCACTGGGCTTGAGCCGTACGAGGCGAAAGTCTCACGTACGGTTCTTAGGGGGCGATGGTGCCGTAATGTGCTGTTGTTACCCGGCGGAGCGGCATCGGCGGGACACTGGCGGCACCTCAAACCAGGCAAGGATGCTGAAAGATGTCGCAAACCACGCATGTCACGAAGAAAAGAGACGCAAAGGGCCCGATCGCAGACCGGGCGAGAAACGCGCGGCGATGCGCGTCTCACGTTATTTCGAGGATCGACTCGCGGAAATCGAGGCGTACTGCGTCAAACAGGAAAACAATGGCGCGTTTCGTCGTGTAGTACTACAGTTGCTCGTGGACGAAGTCGCGCCGTTGCTGGTGCGCTCTCCAGAGACCGGCCGTCGCCTGCTCGATACGCGCGCGGCATCGCCCGAAGCCACGCATGCGAGCCTTGCGTTGCAAGAGTTGACCGGGAGCGATGCGCTCGCCGGAAGCGAAGTGCGCGAATACGCTTTTGGAGATGAATCGGCCGGACAGTACGTCTGGTCTACCTCGATGCGGGCGACATCGTGTATCTGCTTTCGATCCGCAGGATGCATGCGTCGCCGTCCATGGACTGATCGGTGCGGCGCGACGCGGCGTACACTTCACTTCACTTCGTATTCGTCATCCGTTCCACATACCGCGCGATCAGGTCGATCTCCAGATTGACCTGATCGCCTTTTGCAAGCGCCTTGAGCGTCGTCACTTCGACGGTATGCGGAATCAGGTTGATGGAAAACGCGCAGCCGGCAGCGCCGTCGCTGACCGAGTTCACCGTGAGACTCACGCCGTTCACGGTCACCGATCCCTTATAGGCCAGATACTTGCCGATCTCTGCAGGCGCGACGATGCGCAGTTCGTGCGACTCGCCCACGCGCTCGAATTTCGACACGACGCCCAGCCCATCGACGTGACCCGAAACCAGATGCCCGCCCAGCCGGTCGTGCGCGCACAGCGCTTTCTCGAGATTCACTTTCGCACCGGCGTCGCCAAGGCCGACGGTCTTGTTGAGGCTTTCGCGTGAGACATCGACATCGAACGCGTTCGCCGACTTCTGGATCACCGTCATGCACGCGCCCTGAATGGCGATGCTGTCGCCGAGTTCGACATTCGCGAGATCGAGCCCGCCCGCGTTTACCGTCAGTCGCACGCCCGCTTCCGGCTCTTGACCCAGGGGCATGACTTTTTCGATGCGGCCTAGTGCCGTGACGATTCCTGTGAACATCGGCTGCGTTTCCTATGACTGTGATTTGAGCTTCACTTGCGAGAGCGGGATCAGCGCAGTTCGTGCGCCACGTTGGCTTCGGCGAAGCGCGCGAGGATGCGCAGGTCGTCACCCAGCTGGTCGATGCGATGAAACTTCAGATGCGGCCGCGCATCGAGCGTCGCGGGCGGCGCGAAGTCGAACATGCCCGGCGCGCTGCCGAGCAGGCTCGGCGCGAGATAGATCAGCAGTTCGTCCACGCAGCCTTCGCGCATCATCGAGCCGTTCAGCTTGTGACCCGCCTCAACATGCAGTTCGTTGATGCCGCGATCGGCGAGCGCCGTCAGTAGCGCGGGCAGATCGACCTTGCCGTGCTCGTTCGACAATTCGATCAGTTCCGCGCCCTTGTCGCGCAGCGCGTCGATGCGCGCGGAATCGGCGTCGGCGGAATGGAAGATCCACACCGGCGCGTCCTCGAGGATGCGCGCATCCAGTGGCACGTCCAGACGGCTGTCGACCAAGACGCGCTGCGGCTGGCGCGGCGTATCGACCGCGTGCACGGTCAGATGCGGATCGTCCTCGCGCACCGTGCCGATGCCGGTCAGGATCGCGCAGGCGCGGGCGCGCCACGCATGGCCGTCCGCGCGCGCGTCCTCGCCGGTGATCCACTGGCTTTCGCCCGAGGGCAGTCCGGTGCGGCCGTCGAGCGTGGCCGCCGCTTTCAAACGTACCCACGGCCGGCGCCGCGTCATGCGCGAGACGAAACCGATGTTCATCTCGTGCGCTTCATTCGCGAGCAGGCCGCAGCGCACGTCGATGCCGGCATCGCGCAGCATCGTGAGGCCGCGTCCGGAGACAGTCGGGTTCGGGTCTTCCATCGCCGCGATCACTTTCTTGAGGCGCGCGTCGATCAGCGCATGCGCGCACGGCGGCGTGCGTCCAAAGTGGCTGCATGGCTCGAGCGTCACATACGCCGTCGCGCCACGTGGGTCCTTGCCGCAGGCGCGCGCATCCTTGAGCGCCTGCACTTCCGCGTGATCCTGACCGGCAGGCTGCGTGAAGCCCATGCCGATCACTTCGCCATTCTTGACGAGCACGCAGCCGACCCGCGGATTCGGCGTGGTCGTGTACATACCGCGCGAGGCCAGCGCCAGCGCGCGCTCCATATGAGTGAAGTCGGTTTGCGAGAACATCGGCGCGGCCCCGCGTGCGCGCGTCAGGCGGCCAGCGACGCGAACGCGCCGCGCGCCGCGTCAAGTGTCGCGTCGATCACGGCGTCGTCGTGCGCGCTCGACACGAAGCCCGCCTCGAACGCGGACGGCGCGAAGTACACGCCCGCATCGAGCATGACGTGGAAGAACGCGTTGAAGCGCTTGGTGTCGCCTTGCTGGATCTGCGCGAAGCTCGCCGGCACGTGGTCCATGAAGTAGAGGCCGAACATGCCGCCGATCGAATCGGCGGAGAAGGGCACCTTTGCCTCGCGCGCGACGCGCGTGAGGCCATCGACCAGCTTGCGCGTCTGTTTGGCCAGGTCGTCGTAGAAGCCGGGGTGCTGGATCAGTTGCAGCGTCTTGAGACCCGCAGCGACCGCGATCGGATTGCCCGACAGCGTGCCCGCCTGATACACGCCGCCCAGCGGCGCGAGATGCGCCATGATGTCGCTTCGTCCGCCGAAGGCCGACGCCGGCATGCCGCCACTGATGACCTTGCCCAGACACGTGAGGTCTGATTTGATGCCGTACACCTGCTGCGCGCCGCCCAGCGCCACGCGGAAGCCGCACATCACTTCGTCGAAGATCAGCACGGAGCCGTATTCGTTGCAGCGCTCGCGCAGCGCGTTCAGAAACTCGGGCGTTGCGCGCACGAGGTTCATGTTGCCCGCGACCGGCTCGACGATGACCGAGGCGATTTCGTTGCCGAACGCCTTGAACGCTTCGTTCAGTTGTTCGACGTTGTTGTATTCGAGCACGGTGGTGTGCTTGGCGATATCCGCCGGCACGCCCGCCGAGGTCGGATTGCCGAACGTCAGCAGGCCCGAACCCGCCTTCACTAGCAGGCTGTCCGCGTGACCGTGATAGCAGCCCTCGAACTTGATGATGCGGCTGCGGTTCGTGAAGCCGCGCGCGAGACGCAGCGCGCTCATGGTCGCCTCGGTGCCGGAGGACACCATGCGCACCTGTTCGATCGATGGCACCAGCTTGCAGATTTCCTCGGCGATTTCGATTTCCGCCTCAGTCGGCGCGCCGAACGAAAAGCCGTTGGCTAGCACGCGCTGCACGGCGTCGAGCACTTCGGGATGGACGTGGCCGACGATCATCTGGCCCCACGAGCCGATGTAGTCGATGTAGCGCTTACCGTCCGCGTCCCAGAAGTACGGGCCCTGCGCGCGTTCGATGAAGCGCGGCGTGCCGCCGACCGAACGGAACGCCCGCACCGGCGAGTTGACGCCGCCCGGAATGGTGCGCTGGGCGCGTTCGAAGAGAGCTTGGTTCTTGGACATAGATGAAGGCCTGCGCTTGAAAGTGGATGCGAACTGCGTGCCGGCGCACATGGCGAGGGGCACTGAAAAGCGCCGCCTGAGCGCGGCCCGACGCGAAAAACATAGCTGAAATTGTACCGGAGACGTTAAAGGCCAGTTCAAAAAGGTTGCTCAGCTTGGCTGAAGATGTTCCAGCAGATGAGTGAGCAGGCGCATTGACTCAGGTTATTTGTTACCGAGCGAGGCTCGTTGCCTCAAGTATT
>LFJI01000325.1 GCA_001235855.1 Candidatus Burkholderia brachyanthoides | reverse complement strand
TCTTGAACGACGGCTCCGCTTGAATCGCGCGCTGTGCCTGCTCATGACCCCCCCCCCAAAAATCGTTGGACGCGCGTCCAACGATTTTTGGGGGGGGCAGTGTCACTGACACCATGGGCTTTTTCGGTTCGGAGCGCCGTTTGGGATGGATCAGCTGGACCGCGACGGACGACCGCCGCGCAACGAAAGGTTCTTTTTTTCAATGGCACGCACCAAGGCCGAACTACTGGATAAGTTGTGGGCGCACATGAGCGAGCGCGGGGACTTCCCCATGCTGTCTCAGGCGTTGCGCACGACCGTGTCCGAGATGAGCGATAACGACCTCGACTTCATGGCGCTCGTGCAAGTCGTGCTGTCGGACGTTGGCCTCACGTAGAAGGTGCTGCGCCTCGCCAATTCGGCCATGTACGTGGCGTTCGGCGGCAACATCACCACCGTCACGCGCGCGCTGATGGTGCTCGGCATGGATGCCGTCGGGCATCTCGTCGACGAGCTAAAGCTCGTCGATCACTTCCATCAAAGCGGCCGCGCCGAATCGACGCCAAGCTCGAACTCAACCGCACGCTGCTGTCGGGCGCGGTCGCGTGCCAGCTCGTCCGGCAGAAAGACCTGCGCTCGGCGGAAGAAACCGTAGTCTGCACGCTGATGCGGCAGATGGGCAAGCTGCTGGTCGCGTTTTATCTCGAACACGAGTGGGACCAGTTGCGCCGCAAGGGCGCCGAGGAAAACATCAGCGACAGCCACGCCTGCGCCGAACTGCTCGGCGTGACCTTCGCCGAAATCGGCATCGAGGCGGCGGACCGCTGCGCAGACCATCCGCGACGGCATGCGTGCGAGCGACCCGGCCGCGCCCGTCGACGAAACCGTGCCCAAGCACGTGCGCTGGCTGCAGGCCATCTCCAACCAACTATTCGACCGAAGTCGCCGACGCGCTCACCTCGCAGAAGGTGGGGGAACACGACCGCGACTCGATGCTGTTCGACATCGCGACCCGCTACAGCGGCCCGCTCAACACCAACGCCGACACGCTCGCGTCGATGAGCATCACGCTCGCCAACGAGGAAAGCGCCGACGGCGTGATGCACGAGATTTCGCAGCTCCAGGCCCAACGCGGACGCGATCGCGCGGGCGAGCGTGCCGGCAGAAGTGCGGATCGGCGAGAGCATTTCCGATCTGCGCGCGATGCAGTCCAAAAACGCGCTCGCGCCGACCATCGCCATGGCGGCCGAAGCGATGCTCGCGGGGCTGCATCTGTCGCGTTCGGTGGTGTTCGTGCGGCAGGCCAACAACGAATTCCAGACGCGGGTGTCCAGCCCATGCTCACGCGTCTGCGTTTTTCCGCCGAGTTCCGCCCCGACGTGTTCCATCTCGCGATCACCAATCCGGTGGGCATCTTCATCGAGAACGCGCACGACGCGCGCCTGCCGCGCTGGTACAAGGACACGCTCGGCGAGGCGCAGGCCTTCGTACTGCTGCTGCCCGTGAAGTGCAACGACGCCATCGTCGCGCTCGTCTACGGCGACTGGACCGACCCGCAGGAACGTGCGCAAGATTTCGCCGCCGGAGATGAGCTCGCTCAACGAAATGACGCGCGAACTCGGACGCTTCTTCGGCGTCACGAACTGGAAGTCGAGCTGATCTGAGTGCGGGCTTCATCGACGTTTCGTCCATGCTTCACTCGCGCTTCAATAGCGTCACCGCCTGTTCGCCGTAACGCACCAGATAGCCGCCATTCTCCCGCTGCCACTCGAGCGTTTCGGCCTCGCTCGCAAACCAGTTCTTCTCGAAGTCGTTGAACGCGCCTGCGTCCAGAGCCGGTAACAGTCGATGCGCGATGACGGCTGCGCGTCGATATCGGGTTTGCACGCATCCCAGTTCCCATAGCCGAGTTCGACGGCGAGCATCGAAACACATGCTTGAGTTGAAGCGACGCGCGCGCATCGTTCAGATCGGCGAGCCGTTCGTCACGCGTGATCTTCGCCGCGATCAGACCCCGCAACACGGGCAACGAAGCGCTGGTATCGCCATCGCGCGAGACGCAGCAGACGCCGCGCGTGTTCGCGCAAATATTCGCTGTTGGAAACGAAGAAAGAGATCGGACAGGATGCAGACCACATGACGTTGTTCCTTTGTGTGTGCCGTTCTCGCTGCGGCTGACACAAGATTCGACGTTGCGGTACGATCCAGAAGAAACGCGCTCGACGAGCACGTTCGGGGTACGGCGCGGCAGGTGCGTATGACTTTCGCGAGAGCAGGGCGCCCTGCCCGAACGCAAATTCTAATCCGATGCGCGCGAACGCGGCAAGCGCCGCGTCCGTGCACGACTCATTTCACGCAAGGTGAAACTTGTCGACCAGTTCCTTCAGTGCGGAGGCCTGATCGTCGAGCGATTGCGCGGCGGCGGCCGCTTCCTCGACGAGCGATGCGTTCTGCTGTGTGTTGGCGTCCATTTGCGTGACGGCGCGGCCGATCTCCTCGATACCCGACTTCTGTTCCTCCGACGCCGCCGAAATCTCGCCCATGATATCGGTCACGCGGGGCGCAACGCGCGCACGACTTCCTCCATCGTCGCGCCGGCTTCCTGCACGAAGGCCGAACCGTCGGACACGCGCGACACCGAGGTGTCGATCAGCGTCTTGATCTCCTTGGCCGCCGTCGACGAGCGTTGCGCGAGACTGCGCACCTCGCCCGCGACGACCACCGCGTTCAGCGCGAGGATGTTGGTCTGAAACGCAATCCCCTCGATCACGCCGATGATGTCGCCGATATTGCGCGCTCTGGCGTCGATGCGCTGCATGGTCTCGACCACGCGCGACACCACCGCGCCGCCCTTCTCCGCGATCGCCGATGCGTTGTGCGCGAGCGTGCTCGCTTGCTGTGCGTTGTCGGCGTTCTGACGCACGGTGGAGGTGAGTATGCTCCATGCTGGCGGCGGTCTTCTCGAGCGCGACCGCCTGCTCCTCCGTGCGATGCGACAGGTCCACATTGCCGGTCGAAATCTGTTTTGATGCCGACGCAATCGCTTCGGCGCTAGCCGTGATATCGCCGACAGTGGCGCAGAGGCCGCTTTGCATTGCGGAGAGCGCGTGCGGCATGCTGCCGTCGTCGCGCCTCTTCAGCTTGATGCGATGCGTGAGGTTGCCCGACGCGATCCGTTGCGCGATGTTCTTCGCATAACCCGGCTCGCCGCCGAGTTGCCACGCGAGCCGCCGCACGACCCATTTTCGGAGACGGCGATCGCGAGAGCGAGCAGCGCCAGCGCCAGCGTGAGCGTGAGCGCCATCACGATCGCGAAAAACGAGTGGAAAATAAACTCGGCCGAGTCGATGGTGCTTTTCGCGGCGGCGCGGCGCGCAACGAGCGCATCGACCATTTTTTCGACCTTGCCTGTTCCGACCAGCAGCGACACGTCCTGCGTGCCGACCTGCCAGTTCATCTGCGAGAGATCGAGCAGTTGTTCTTTCACGAGTTTGACGAAGCCGCGCAGGTTGTCGCTCCACTTCGCAAGCGCCGTGGCGAAGCAGTGTTGCTCCGCGCTCGCGTCTGCATCCGCAGCGTCCTGGGTGCTGGCGTATTGCGCGAGTTGCGTCTGATCGGTGGCGATTTCCTTCAGCGCCTGATCGATCTGCGCGCCGAGATCGTCGCGCTCCTTCGCGGTCGTCGCGGTGAGCAGCGTTTTCTGCGAGCGGCTCACGCGCAGCAGCCACGCGAGCGCTTCTTCCGCGGCGCGGCTCGCGACCACGCCCTGCGTGTACATGGATTGCGTCGCGCCGTTGAGGCGGCCTATTTGCGTGAGCGCGATCGTGCCCGCGAGCACGATGCCGAACGCCAGCCGCAGCGACGTCTTCACGCTCAGCCGGCGTTTCGCCTTGCCGTCATGCGGCGCGTCCGCGACAGCCGATGCGCCCCCGGCGTGTGGCAGGAATTCCGCGCCGCGTGGCGAGAACAGTTTCATTGGTCGATCCCCGGTGTGGTCTTGTGCCGTTTCGTCCTGAAAATCCTGACGCGGCATTTACAGTTTAACGGCCGCTTCGTGGTGTGTGTCGTGAAAAGGTGGCGTTTTCTAGCGGGTGCAAGC
>LFJI01000324.1 GCA_001235855.1 Candidatus Burkholderia brachyanthoides | reverse complement strand
GCATGCCGGATGGTGTGGCAGGGGGACAGCCTCAGCGCCGTCCCCTATGCCGATTCAGCCTCAGGCGTGTGGCGCACGTAGGTGACGAACGCGAAATCGAACGCTTGGGGGGCGGCGGCGCGATGCGTCTCGCGTGATACCTCACGCCACGTGTGCGGGTCCGGCGCGGGAAAGTGCGTGTCGCCATCGAACTCGGCATCGATCTCGGTGATGATCAGCTTGTCCGCGCGCGCGAAGCCGTTCTCGTACAACTGCGCGCCACCGATCAGAAACGCCTCGTCGGCAACGGCGAGGGTGAGCGCGGCGTCGAGGCTCGTGACGGTATCGCAGCCTGCGTAGCGGCGCGTGGTATCGCGCGAGACGACGATGTTGCGCCGCCCGGGCAGCGGCCGGCCGATCGACTCGTGGGTCTTGCGGCCCATGATGATCGGCGCGCCCATCGTGGTGCGCTTGAAGAAGGCGAAATCCTCGGGCAGGCGCCAGGGGAGTTGGTTGTCGCGGCCGATCACGCCATTGCGCGCGCGGGCGACGATCAGGGTCAGCGTCGTCATG
This sequence comes from Candidatus Burkholderia brachyanthoides, assembly GCA_001235855.1. Lineage (GTDB taxonomy): Bacteria > Pseudomonadota > Gammaproteobacteria > Burkholderiales > Burkholderiaceae > Caballeronia > Caballeronia brachyanthoides. The sequence goes on along the minus strand of LFJI01000324.1, from coordinate 3,558 downwards.
GGAGCAGGAAGTCGGGCACGAACCGGCGCGCCTTCCAGGCGCGCCGGTTCGTGCCACGATTCTAACCGACGCGGATCACGCCGACTTCAGCCCTCGGGTGGCTCCTGTGGCGCATCGGGCTGCGCGCTCAGCAAGGCTCGATCCATCCCACAGCCGGACGCTGTGCGTCGCGCCGTGCGTCGTGTAGAGCAGGCGAGAAGGTCGCCGCTCGAACGATTTGTCTTCGACGTCGGCGCCGGCGCGCACGCGCGTCCAGGTGCCTTCGCCGGCGTCCGCTTCGGTTTGCGGCTGAGCGGCTAAAGCATCGCCGCGTGCTAAAGAATTATCGAAGGCCATCTTTGACGACAATACTCAAGGTAACTATTCCAGATAATAGATAATCGGAATAAACCGCGGTCGCCCGGCCGGTATGGTTAATTGGAGTTCCCGGGAGGGCGCCGTTATGAACGATCATATGATTAATGTGAACGTTCATCCGATCGACATGCGCACGGGCGAGCGATAAACATGCCAACGCCCGCTGCGGCTTGACAGACGTGTGACAAGGCTGGACATGGAAAATTATTCCGGGTCGAAACGGACGAAAACGTTCCACACCTAAACATTGCGCGAGAAAAACATGAATTTCCCGGCGATCTGGTATAAGATTTTACCTTATTTAAAGGCGTGACAAGGCTTTAGTAAAAGTGTGAGAAATTCAAATTCTTTCGAGAGGTGCCCGGCACAGTATTTGTAGCTAAGCCGAAGCCCTATGACGGTAATTGTTTGCGGGGTTTCCGGGTTATAGTGGTCTCTTGAAAAATCGGCGCTGAATCAGACAAAAAGGTTTCGCGATGGAGTACGGTGCGTGAGAGGCGCCGCACTCTGGGCTACACGTCGAGTAATGCAAGTCCACTCGCCGCATCGTGCGTGAGCGTCGAAGTCTGCATGCAGCGAGAGCCTCAGGCACGCGACCTTTTCAACGCACGTTGAACCAAGGATCTGAATAATGGACCGCGCTCGGCGGCAACTCATCTATGCGACTCGCGATCCGAACGAGTCGCTATGCGCGCGTTTCGAGGAACGCGGCTGGCACATCGAAATCGTCTCCAGCGCGCGGGACACGCGCAAGGCACTGCACAACGACATGGCTATCGGCGGTCTGCTCGATTTGTCCAGTCAATTCGAAACTCACGAACTCGCGGCGTTCGAATCGTCGCTCACCATGACCAACGTCGGCTGGGTCGCGGCCGTCGGGTCAACTCGAAGACGCCGCGGTGCGTCGGCTGATCCGCGACTATTGCTTCGACTACGTGACGTTGCCGACCTCGAACGACCGCATCGTCGATTCCGTCGGTCACGCGTACGGCATACTCGCGCTGTTCCGCTCCATCCGTAAAGTCGCCATGACGGACGCGCCCGTGTTCATTTCGGGCGAATCGGGCACGGGCAAGGAACTGACGGCGGTCGCCATCCATGAGCGCTCGGCGCGTCGCGATCAGCCGTTCGTCGCCATCAATTGCGGCGCTATCCCCGCGCATCTGCTGCAATCCGAACTTTTCGGCTACGAACGTGGCACATTCACGGGTGCGAATCAGCGCAAGATCGGCCGTGTGGAAGCGGCCAACGGCGGCACGCTGTTCCTCGACGAAATCGGCGATCTGCCTTTGGAAAGCCAGGCGAGCCTTTTGCGTTTCTGTTTCTTGCAGGAACGCAAGGTCGAGCACCTCGGCGGCCATGGCTCCACGCCGGTAGACGTGCGCATCATCTCGGCGACCCACGTCGATATGCAGACCGCGATGATCGAAGGCCGTTTCCGTGCCGACTTGTATCACCGTCTGTGCGTGCTGCAAATCGACGAACCGCCGCTGCGCGCGCGAGGCAAGGACATCGAACTGCTCGCCAAGCACATGTTCGACCGCTTCAAGAAGGACGCAAGCCGCCGTCTGCGCGAATTTTCGCCGTGCGCGATCGCCGCGATCCACAACTACGGCTGGCCGGGCAACGTGCGTGAGCTGATCAACTGCGTGCGGCGTGCGATCGTCATGTCGGAAGGGCGTTAGATCACTGCGCGCGATCTCGAACTCGGCGAATATGTGGAAGTCTGTGGAAGTCGCGCCGGTGTCGCTCGCTCAGGCGCGCGAGGCGGCGGAGCGGCAGGCGATCGAACTCGCGCTGCTGCGTCATCGTGGACGTCTGGGCGATGCCACGCACGAACTCGGCATTTCGCGCGTCACGCTGTACCGGCTCTTGAGCGCGCACGGCATGCGCCACATAGAAGTCGATGCGCCCACGGAGCACGGCACGCGCGTCTGATTTCCGTTCATAGCTTCACCGGAAACGAGCGCCGCGAGCGCCCGTTTTTCTTCCCGCAAAGATCGTCCGATCGATCGGCGCACTTGCTAAAATCGCTTCTTTGCGCGTCAAAGTGCCCGGGCACGTGCTGCTTCGCAAAGGCACCTCGCAAGGAACAACGAATGAAACAGTACCTCGATCTCGTCCAGACGATTCTCGAAACCGGCACCTGGCAGGACAACCGCACGGGCATACGTACCATCAGCATTCCGGGCGCCATGTTGCGCTTCGATCTCCAACAAGGCTTTCCCGCCGTCACCACGAAGAAACTCGCGTTCAAGTCGGCGATCGGCGAACTCGTCGGCTTTCTGCGCGCGTTGCGCAACGCGGCGGATTTCCGCGCGCTCGGCTGCAAGGTGTGGGACGCCAACGCGAACGAAAATCCGCAGTGGCTCGAGAATCCGTACCGGCGGCAGGGCACGGACGATCTGGGCGACGTCTACGGCGTGCAGTGGCGCCAGTGGCCGGCGTACAAGCTCGTCGATGCCTGCGCGAGCGACCAAATCGCCGATGCAACCAATCGCGGCTACGAACTCATGACGAGCTTCATGGAGAACGGGCGCGAGATGGTGCTGCTGTACAAGGCCATCGACCAGCTTCGGCAGTGCCTGGACACCATCATCGAGCGGCCGACCGACCGGCGCATCCTGTTTCACAGCTGGAACCCGGCCAAGCTCGACGAAATCGCGCTGCCGGCGTGTCATCTGCTGTATCAGTTTATCCCGAACGCGATGACGCGCGAAATCTCGCTGTGCCTGTATATCCGCAGCAACGATGTGGGGCTGGGCACGCCGTTCAATCTGACCGAAGGCGCGGCGTTGCTCCATCTGGTCGGACGATTGACGGGGTACAAGCCGCGCTGGTTCACATACTTCATCGGCGACGCGCACATCTACGAGAACCAGCTCGACATGCAGCAGGAGCAGTTGAAGCGCGAGCCGCTCCCGAGTCCGCAGTTGATCATTTCGGACCGCGTTCCCGATTATGCGGTAACGAAACGCTATGAGCCGGAGTGGCTCGAAAAGATCGAGCCGAAAGATTTCGCATTGGAAGGTTATCGGCATCACGAAGCACTGACGGCGCCGATGGCCATCTGAGCATCGCTTTTCTGGTTCAAATTCGAAACGCGTGGCCTCGACCGCGCGTTGTCGTTCTTACAGCTTCCCACCAGTACTACTGTGTCACAAAACATTTGAGGTAGCACAGCAATATGGACATCTGTTT
>LFJI01000323.1 GCA_001235855.1 Candidatus Burkholderia brachyanthoides | reverse complement strand
GCCGGGTTGCTGCTTCCGCCGAACCATGAAATCGGGGAAGTCCCTTGCATTCGTGGCGTTACGGCGAAATTGCGCAGGCCGCCGCGCTCGGCTTTCGTGACACCGACGCGCGCACCCCAATGACCCGCGAGACACGCTGTTTCGCATCGCGTCGATGACCAAGCCGGTCACGAGCGCTGCCGCGCTGATGCTGGTCGAGGAAGGGCGGATCGCGCTGGAAACGCCGGTGGCGCACTGGCTGCCGGAACTGGCAAACCCGAGGGCGCTGATCGACCCGGAAGGCTCGCTCTCGCAGACCGAAGCGGCGCGCCGGCCGATCACGCTGCTCGATTTGCTCACGCACCGCGCGGGCTTCGCTTATCACGTCACGACGACGGGCGAACTCTCCGCCGCTTACGAAAACATCTTCAACGGCTTCGACACGAGCGTCGATCCGGGCCGATGACTCGAACACGTCGCGCATCTGCCGCTGATCTTTCATCCGGGCGAGCGCTGGCATTACGGCATCGCGACGGACGTGCTCGGTGTGCTCGTGCAGCGCATCGCGGGCATGCCGCTCGGCGAGTTTTTCCGCATGCGCATCTTCGAGCTGCTGGGCATGCGGGGCACGGCCTTTTACGTGTCCGGCGGAGCAGCTGTCCACGTCGTATGTGATCGGCGGCGACGGCAAGCAGTATGTCGAGGATCATCCGCAATCGAGCCGCTGGCTAAGGCAAGAGCGCTTTCAAAGCGGCGGCGGTCTTGTTTCGATGGCGGACGATTATCTGCGCTTCGCGCGCGTGCTGCTCGGGCGCGGACGGCTGCAAGGCGACGACCGCATGAGCGAGCCGCGTCTGTTGTCACACAAGTCCGTCGATCTGATGCGCTCGAACTTTCTCACGTCCGCGCAACGGCAGATTCCGGCATTCGGTTATCCGGTGTGGCGCGCGCAGGGCAGGGTTTCGGGTTGGGCGTCGCAACCATCGACGATTCCGCGCAGCAGATTCCGGCGGGCTATCGCTCAGCCGGGTCGTTTGCGTGGCCGGGCGCGCTCGGCACGAGCTGGTTCGCCGATCCGGTCGAAAACATGATCGGCATTCTGATGATCCAGCGGCGCGTGGAAGAGCCGTTTCCGCTCGCCAAGGAATACGAGCGGCTGATCTACGCGGCCATCGACGACTGATATTTGCCGCGCCTCACCGATGCTGCGTCTCGAGCAGCAGCGTGACGTCGTAGCCGAGCGCGCGGGTGCGTTCAAGCAGCGCACGCCGCAGTTCGCGGCCGGGTTTCGCGTCGCGCGTGAGAATCCACAGATAGCGCCCGGTCGGCTCGCCGACGATGGACCACGAGTAGTCGTCGGCGTGATCGAGAATCCAGTAATCGCCGACATAGAACGGCCCGAAGAACGGCACCTTCAGCTTCACGCCGCTCGATCCGGGGACGATCTTTGCGCGTCCTTCCGAGGTTCGGGGTCCGCTCAGCCCGCCCTGATGACAGCCGTTGATGATCGAAATGAGTCTGTCCTCGCGTTTCGCATAATTGGCGGTGACGGCTTCGCAACCGCGCTCGAAGCGGTTTTCGTAGCGGGCGAACTCGTGCCAGTGGCCAAGATAGCGTTCGAGATCGACGGCCTTCGACGGCTCCGGCACGTTCTCGTTGCCCACCCACCGCGCACCATTCGATACGCACGCCACCAGCATGCCGATACCGCCGATCGCGAGCAGCGCCGCAGCCCCGTATGCCCAAGGTCGTCTGATTTTCATGTCGCTTTATTGGTGGTGTGTGAGGAGCGAGGGTAGATGGATGAGCAATGAGGCAATGAGCAAACATCGTTCCGTCAGGCGGCAGTCCCGAAAATGCTCACCTTTGGCGATTTGAGGTGAGATTCGCGGACCATACCGGCCACGGATGCGCAATTCCTGCGGATGCTTAAGTGTCTGATTGAAAGAAGATTTCGGTGTAACGAGGTGGTGAGACACGGCAAGAAGTGAGCCACTTTTCGCGAAAACGCGCACCGATTGCAAGGCTCCCGTATTGCCTCACCTATTGCGAGATCGCAACACATCGGGCGTCGCATTGCGAATTCATCAGATGTTAATAATTGCAGTGCATGCGCAAATCGACACTGACTTAATTTCCTTTGCCAACATATAGTTGTGACACAAAGCAAAGAATCTGCGCGAAACTACGCGATGCTTCGCGCCCGCGACGTCTAGCGTGGAGTGAGTCCCGCCTGCCTCGTGCGCCTCACCGTCAAACCCCTCCCGAAATGGCTCACCTTTTTGACAACGGGTATCCTCTCAGCTTACATATTACTTCTAAGTCGCTACTTAAATGCCTCCGCCGGTTTCTTCGCCTTTCGTGCTCTCCGCGCTATCGTCTCTGCTTACGCCGCTGTTCACCATCATCCTGCCGATCTTCGGTCTCATCTTCGCGGGCTATACATGCCACAAGTTCAACAAGCTCGATCCCACCGCCGCTTCCGAACTGAACTGTTTCGTCGTCTATCTCGCGCTACCCGCGCTGCTGTTCGACAGCATGGCCAAGACGCCGTGGAGTTCGCTCGATCAACCGGCGTTCATCGCGGCGTTCGGCATCGGCTCGGCGGCGGTGTTCATCGTGACGCTGGTCGTGCGGCTGATGCAGTCGCGTCATCTGGCGGATGTGAGCATCGACGGTTTCAATGCGGCTTATCCGAATACCGGCTTCGTCGGTTTGCCGCTGTGCCTGCTCGCGTTCGGCAAGGAGAGTCTCGCACCCGCCGTGATCGCGACGATCATCACCGTGTGCGTGTTGTTCGCCGTCGCCATCGTGCTGATCGAACTTGGCTGCAACCGAAAAGCGTCTGAGCACGACGCTCGGAGGCGTCGGGCTGTCGCTCATCAAGAATCCGCTGTTGGTCGCGCCGATCGCGGGCGCGCTGTTCAACGGCTCGGGCATGCAGGTGCCGGAAGGCGGCGAAGCCTTGGCAAGTCCGTGCGCGCTGGTGGCGTTCGGGCTGTTTCTGGGCGCGAAGGGCGAAGCGCAAAGCGTGAAAACAACCAACGCGCTTGTCACGCTCAAGCTGATCGCGCAGCCGGTGCTGACGTGGTGGCTCGCGTTTCATTTGTTCGGCCTGCCGCCGCTGTGGTCGAAGACGACGGTGATCCTGAGCGTGTTGCCGACCAGCACGGGCCCGTTCATGCTCGCGGAGTTTTACGATCGCGAAAGCGGCGTCACCTCGAGCGCGATTCTGTTCTCTACAGTCGTGTCGCTGATCACCGTCACGTTCTGTCTGACCATACTGATCTGATCCCGGGACGCGCATAAAAAACGCCCGGCGACAGGGATCGCCGGGCGCAACCACCTATGTTTCGATGGTGGAGGAGGGATCGTTCTACCTGCAGTCCATCAATACCGCCTGTTACTCAAACACATTCCACTTGGTCATTGCGCACCGCGCCCGCCGTTCTCGCGTGCGCGAAGCTGCGCATGCCGTTCTGATAGGGACGCAATTGTGAATAACTAAGCGAATTCACCGGATCGAGGTTGCCCGCGCGGCGTGCGCTCGCGAGTTCCGCCTTCACTTCCGCGCGCGTTTTGCCGCCATAAGCGGACTGCGCGAAGGCTGCGCGGCGGCGAGCAGCGACGAAACGAGCACACCACCGATCAATGCGTTTTTCATGAGAGCACTCCTGAATTGGGCTTGCGTCACGCGACGCCTGAGAGCCAGTCTAGGAGTTTTACTTTTGGAAAAAATACCGATTGAGCAAACACATTGTTGTCCAGACTGATTGAATGCTGGCGCGTGCTTCGCTCTAAAGCGGCCAAAACGCGTCGAACGGCTGCCAAGAGGCCGTGAATGTTTCGTCGATGAATCAAATCGGCGCTCGTAACGCGTTGTAGCAAAGTTATCCACAGATTCTGTGGATAAACATGGGGATAGTTGCGCCCGAACCGCGCCGGGTCGCGACCCGAACTGGCCTGCCGCTTTCCTTGCCTCGGCAATAGTCTGACGGATGTTTCCCACGTGACGTGGCGGCAGCGAGTCGCCTATCATGTGCGACTCGCGTCGTCCTCCGGACTGCGACAGACTGCTAACAAAGCCCTGGCTTCGCCCCCAGGGCTTTGTCGTTAAATGAGCATCATGCTCAA
>LFJI01000322.1 GCA_001235855.1 Candidatus Burkholderia brachyanthoides | reverse complement strand
CTTCATACGAGTACATGAACTACCTCCAGGTAGTCCAAGTTTTCGTCCGCACCCCTTTCGGGCGATTTTTCCTTTCCGCAGACGATCTGCGCCACCGTCTTGATGCTGCGTCGCAGCACAGATCGGATCAATACGCGGACTGGCTCGCACGCATGGCCCGGCTGTGACGATGAACCTCGTCGACCAGTTCGGCGACGTTTTCCGGCGGCGTGAATTGCGAAATGCCGTGGCCGAGGTTGAAGACGTGCCCAGGATGATGCCCGAAGCTCTCCAGCACGCCGCGCGCTTGCGTGCGAATGACCGCCGGCGACGCGAACAGCACGCTCGGATCGATATTGCCTTGCAACGCGACGCGCGCACCGACCATTTCTCGCGCCCGGCCCAGATTCATTGTCCAGTCCAGCCCGATCGCATCGACGCCGATGGTCGCGATCTCTTTGAGCCACAGGCCGCCGCCCTTCGTGAACGTGATGACCGGCACACGCGCGTCGTCGCGCTCGCGCTTGAGGCCCGCGACCACATTCGCGATGTAGTCGAGCGAAAAGCGCTGATACGCGCCGTCTGCTAGTGCACCGCCCCAGGTGTCGAAAATCATCACGGCTTGCGCACCACCTTCGATCTGCGCGTTCAGGTACGCCGTTACCGCTTGCGCGTTGATGTCGAGAATGCGGTGCATCAGGTCGGGCCGCGAATAGGCCATCGACTTCACCGTGCGGTGATCGTCCGATCCGCCGCCTTCCACCATATAGCACGCGAGCGTCCAGGGACTGCCCGAGAAGCCGATCAGCGGCACGCGCTGGCGGCCCTGCGCGTCGGTGAGCGCGCGGCGAATCTGGCTGACGGCGTCCGTCACATAAGACAGCGTCGCGCCGATATCCGGCACGGCGAGGCGCTTCACGTCGTCTTCGGTGCGCACCGTGCGTTCGAAACGCGGACCTTCGCCCTGCACGAAGTTCAGGCCGAGGCCCATCGCGTCGGGGACGGTCAGGATGTCGGAGAAGAGAATCGCGGCGTCGAGCGGATAGCGATCGAGCGGTTGGAGCGTCACTTCCGTCGCGTAGTCGGGGCTTTTGGCGAGGCCGAGAAAGCTGCCGGCGCGGGCGCGCGTGGCGTTGTACTCGGGCAGATAGCGGCCCGCCTGACGCATCAGCCAGATCGGCGTGTAGTCGGTCGGCTGGCGCAGCAGCGCTCGAAGGAAAGTGTCGTTCTGAAGAGTGTGGGCCACGTCGCTCGATGCTAAAAGCAGACAATCTTTTATTCTACCGGAGCGACAGGGCGTTTTCGTGGGGTGATTCCGCGCATGTGTGTGGGGCCTATGCCGTTCGGTCAGGTATTCAGTAACCCACGCGCTCATTATGATCGACGGCTTGAGTCAAACCCGATCACACAACGATAACCATGAAAATCGATGAAACGCTCGTCCTTGCGCCGCGTCCTCGCCTCATTGGCGTTTCTTTCCGCCGCCGCCCTCGCGCAGGCGCAGACGATCAAGACCGGCACGGTGTCAGCGCGCGCCGCACAACCCGCGAGCGCCCCGCCCGCCGCGCCACCGTCTCATCTCGATCAGGTGCTCGCCTCGCATGTGCTGCGCGTCTGCACGACCGGCGACTACAAGCCCTATTCGTTCCTCAGGCCGGATGGCCAGTTCGAAGGCATCGACATCGATCGCGGACAGCCTCGCGAAATCGCTCGGTGCGCAGGCGCAGTACGTGAAGACGTCGTGGTCGAATCTGATAAACGACACCATTGCCAAGTGCGACATCGCGGTCGGCGGGGTTTCGACCACGCTGGAGCGCCAGAAGCCATGGGAAGACGGCAAGACGCCCATCGTGCGATGCGAAGACAAGGACAAGTATCAGGCCGTCGAGCAGATCGATCAGCCGACCGTGCGGACCATCGTCAATCCCGGCGACACCAACGAGCGTTTCGCGAAGCAGTTTTTCTCGCACTCGCAGTTGATCGAGTATCCGGACAATATGACCATCTTCAAGCAGATCCTCGACGGCAAGGCCGACGTGATGGTCACCGATGCCTCGGAAACGCTTTTGCAGCAGAAGCTGAATCAGGGCCTATGTTCAGTACATCCCGACAAGCCGTTCCAGTTCGGCGAGAAAGCGTATCTGCTGCTGCGCGGCGATGTCGTGTGGCAGCAGTACGTCGATCAATCGCTGCATCTCGCCCGCTCGACCGGGGAATTTCAGTCGGTCGTGGACAAATGGCTGAAGTAGCCGGACGCCGTCCGGAGGGCCGGCGGGTCGCTTAAGCGCGTAACAGTTCGCCAGCGCGCTCGCCGATCTTGCGCGGCCTCCGACTGCGTGTGCATGCGGCCGAAGCCGTGGGTCATGTCTGCGGCATCGATCAACTTAACGCGGCCGCCGTTCGTTTCGAGGAAGCGCTCGAGTTCGTACGCGTCGTCGTACAGCGAATCGTGCGCCGGCGCGGGCGTTCGCTCGTACGGCTCGGCGAGCGAGAATGCGCGCACGTCGTGAGCGTCGGGCGTGACGCTGAACAGAAACTGCGCCCAGTATCATTTCCTCGTTGGTCAGGCCGGGACCGTTCGCATTCGCGAGGCAACTGGGGCTTTCGAACTGGCGACGCATCACCGGATAAAGCAGCAGTTGAAGGTTGACGAGTCTCGCCACGATTTTGTTCGCGCCGCGCGCCGCTACGACCGAAAGATGCGCGCCCGCGCTGTCGCCGCCCACCGCCAGACGATCGGAGGCGAAGCCCAGCCGCGAGCGATGCTCCGCGAGCCAGATCAACGCGTCCAGCACATCGTCGCACGGGCGCGGGGATCGTGCGTGTCCAGATCGCCGACGACCCATCCACCGCCGTGGAAATAGACCAGCAGCGGCAGTGGACCGTCCACCGCTTTCGGCCGATACAACCGCGCGGCCAGCGTCCGGCCTTCGAGCGGAATCTCGATTTCCTCAACGGCGACGCGCTCGTCGGGGTTCGGCGCATAGGCTTTCGCGACATTGCTGAAGCGCTGCCGCACGGCTTGCGCATCGGCATTGGGAACCAGAACGGGAAACGCTTCGGTGACGGCACGGTAGTAGCAGCAAGGATGCATCGACAGTCATGCAAGTCTCCAGGTCATTTTTGGTGATTGAGAATGGTTTCCGGACACGGCGCAAATCGTTTTCATACGTCCGCCCGTCCGATTTTTCTGAGGAATTAGCATAATCCGGATCGCCCGAAAAACGGCATTTTCCAGCTCGGTCGGGTCGAACGAATATAACGCTCGATTAACGAACAATTTATTATGCACCAGAAAATCACCTTTTGCGCTAGGAAATTTACCTGAGCCTTATCTGGTACGGGTTACAACCTGAAACACTTTGTTACGGCGACTGGCGGTCAATTCGCCCACAATCTGTTCAAACGGTTTCAACACGGATGCGTTCGGACGCGCAATGAATTCTCATTCCGGCCTTCCGCCGGTCGGCGTCAGCCGAAGCTCTTATTGGGGCATCCGTGTTGGGAGATCGTTCTCGATTTGAAGTGAATCGGAACAATCCCACGTTTGGTCTCCTCGCGCTAACCCCGTAGCGTGTGGTTTTTAGCGGGCTTCTGGCCCGTTTTTTTTCGTCTGCTCAAACGTTTGCGGTATGTGAGAATTTCCGTCCCGAACGTTTCGCCTCATGGCAAAAGGGAGCGCCCGGGCGCTCCCTTTTGTCTGATGGACCGCTCGTCACATCACGCGGTTTTCGCCTCCGCCAGCTTCAAATCCTCGATCATGCGCGCCCGCATGATGAACTTCTGCACCTTGCCGGTCACCGTCATCGGCAGTTCGTCGACGAAGCGGACATAGCGCGGGACCTTGTGTCCTCGGCAAAACTCCCGCACGTCTTCCTCGCTGGTCCTTCCTCGCTGATCTGCTCGCCTGGATGCGTGACGATCCTCCATGCGTACACTTCCTCGCCGTACTTTTCATCGGGCACGCCGAAAACCTGCACGGACTGGATCTTCGGATGACGGAACAAAAACTCCTCGATCTCGCGCGGGTAGATGTTCTCACCGCAGCGAATCAGCATGTCCTTCAGGCGGCCGACGATATTGCAGTAGTCGCCCCTGCATAAGGTAACCGAGGCAGGCACGGCGAGACGTTGGAGGGA
>LFJI01000321.1 GCA_001235855.1 Candidatus Burkholderia brachyanthoides | reverse complement strand
GTACAGGACCCAGCCCTCAGCGGCCTAGCCGAATAACTGTCCAACTTTACGGGGTCAGTTCACCGGGGGCGGCTTCTTCGATCACGATGCGCGACGCACTTACTTGATCACAGCCTTCTTCTTCAACTCTTCCTCGAAAGCCTGCAGCTTTTCCTGCTGAATCTGCTGCGAGATCTGCGTCTTCACCTGTTCGAGCGGCGGCGGCGCGACGTCGCGGCTGTCGTCCAGACGGAGGATATGCCAGCCGAATTGCGTCTTGACCGGCTCCGGCGTGACTTCACCCTTCTTGAGCTTCTCGGCGGCAGCGCCGAATTCGGGCACGTACGCCGACGGCGACGACCAGTCGAGATCGCCGCCATTCTTGCCCGATCCCGGGTCCTTCGAATATTGCTTGGCGAGGTCCTCGAAGTTGGCGCCGCCCTTGATCTTCGCGATCAGGTCCTTCGCCTGCTGTTCGTTATCCACGAGGATGTGATGCAGATGCAGATGCAGTTCCTTGCCGCCGCCGTTCTGCTTCACGAGTTCGTCGTAGCGCGCCTTGACTTCGGCGTCGGTGACCGGATGCGCCTTCACGAAATTTTCGATCAGCGCACGCAGCACGACCGTCTGCTGGGCGACGGCGATCTGCGCCTTCACCTCGGGCTTGTTCGCGATGCTTTCGCGAGCCGCTTCCTGCATCAGAATTTCGCGATTGACCAATTCTTCGCGCACGGCCTGCTGCAACTGCGGCGAATCCTGCTGACCTTGTGCGACGAGTTGCTTGACGAGCGCATCGGCCCGGGACGTGGGGATCGGCGTGCCGTTGACGACGGCGATGTTTTGCGCAAACGCGGGAGCCGCCGCGAATGCAGCCAGCAACACCCAGACGCGGGTTTTTTTCAAAGTCATCGGAGATTCCTAACTGAGCAACGAGACGCCTGCATGAGGCGGGGTTTAAGCGGCTTATGCCGATTGAAAAGAGTCCTGAAGACGCGTGTTATTGGAATATTTCGGCGAACTCCTGCGGCGTATACGCCTTGATGGCGAGAGCATGCACGCCACGCCGCATTTCATCGGCCAGCGCATCATACACCAGCCGATGGCGCGCCACGCGCGGCTTGCCGGCGAAGCCGTCCGCGACGATCGTCACCGTATAGTGACTGCCGGAGGCCACGCCCACGTGACCGGCGTGCGCCGCGCTGTCGTCCTCGATATGCAGCGACGAGGGCGCCAGCGCGGCATTCAGCTTCGCTTTGAGATGGGTGATTTTCTGCTGCGCGTCCGCCGCCATGAAGTTGAAAGTCATTGGCCGTCCTCCTTCATGTATTTGGCGAACCACAGGCTCTGCGCGAGAATGAACAGCACGAGGCAGCCCGTCGTGCCGAACAGCTTGAAGTTCACCCATTGGTCCGTCGTGAAGTGATACGCGACGAACAGGTTCACCACGCCGAGCAGCGCGAAAAACACCGCCCACGCGACATTCAATTGTTCCCACACGTGATGTGGCAGGACGATCTGCTTGCCCATCATCGCTTCGATCAGGTTCTTGTGGAATCCCACCTGCGCGATGATCAGCGCCACCGCGAACAGCCAGTACAGCGCGGTCGGCTTCCACTTGATGAAGGTGTCGTTGTGCCGCACGAGCGCCGCCCCGCCGAACACGACGACGACACCCAGGCTGACCCACAGCATCGGGTCGACCTTGCGGTGACGGAACGCGACCCACGCGATCTGCACGAGCGTCGCGGCGATCGCGACGCCGGTCGCGGTATAGATGTCCCAGATTTTGAATGCGACGAAAAAGAGAATGATCGGGAATATATCGAACAGAAATTTCATTGGTGTGGCGACGAGATGGGCACGGAGGGCTGCGGCGCACATGAAAACGCCCGCCGGAACAGCGCGGGCGTTCAGTATGACGTTCGATATGACGTCAGGCACGCACACGAAACAAGCGCTGCGTGCCCCGGCGCGCGCTTACTTGGGTTCGAATTGTAGCGCACCCGAATTGATGCAATAGCGCAGGCCGGTCGGCGCCGGGCCGTCCTCGAATACGTGGCCCAGATGCGCACCGCAATTCTTGCACACCACTTCGATGCGCAGCATGCCATGCGAGCGATCGTTTTTTTCCTGAATGACCTCGCCGTTGATCGACTTGAAGTAGCTCGGCCAGCCGCAACCGGCGTCGAACTTGGTGTCCGATTCGAACAGCGGCGTGCCGCAGCACACGCAGTCGTAGACGCCGCGCTCGGTGTGATCCCAGTATTTGCCGGTGAACGGCCGTTCCGTCATGGCGTGACGCGTTACCTGATATTGCATGTCGTCCAGTTCCTGACGATAGGTGGCGTCGTCCTTCTGAAGCGGATAGGTGCTGCTATTGGTGGTGTCTTCTCGTTTCATGTCGATTCTCCTGTGCAGTTCGTACGACCGGGGTGCGGCCGGGGAAGGCCATGTAGACGGGGACGATGCTAGGAAGAACAACTTACTTCCAGATCGCCCGCCCAGTCGGGCGGCAAGCCGGCGTAGGCTTCGTAGTGCGGCTGTTCGTCATACGGATGACGCAGTACGTCGAGCAGGCGCGCCACCTCCGAGAAATCCTTCCTGGCCGCCTGACGGATCGCCTGTTCGGCCAGATGGTTGCGCAACACGTATTTCGGGTTGACGCGGTTCATCGCCTCGGCGCGGGCGTCGTCGTCGTGTGTCTCGTGGGCGAGACGTTCGCGGTAACGCACGGCCCACGCATCGAACGCGGCACGATCCAGGAACAGGTCGCGCACAGGCGCGTCCCGGCTCGCATCGGCCTTAGCGATTTTGGCGAGGTTGCGGAACGTCAGCGTGAAGTCCGCGCGATTCGCGTGCATGACTTCGAACAGGCTGTTCGCCAGCGCGACGTCCTCCTCGCGCGCGACTTCGAGCCCGAGTTTCGCGCGCATCTTCGCTTCGAGCGCGGGCGCGAAATACGTCTTGTAGCGTTCCATTACCTTCTGCGCCTCTTCAACGATGCGCTCCGAACGGCCTTCTTCCGGCAGGTTGTCGCCGAACAACGGCACCAACGCCTGTGCCAGGCAAAACAGGTTCCAGTATCCAACCTGCGGCTGACGGCTGTAGGCGTACCGCCCCTGCGTATCCGAATGATTGCAGATGTGATGCGCGTTGAAGCCGTCCATGAACCCGAACGGGCCATAGTCGATCGTGAGGCCGAGGATGGACATGTTGTCGGTGTTCATCACACCGTGGCAGAAGCCGACGCCTTGCCACTCCGCTATCAGGTCGGCGATCGTGTGCACAGCCTGGTCGAGCAGCGCGAGATACGGATCGTCGGCTTCGCGACAATGTGGATAGAAACGGTCGATGACATGATCCGCGAGCGCGCGCAGATCGTCGATGCGATCGTTCGAGTAGAAATGCTCGAAGTGTCCGAAGCGCACGAAGCTAGGCGCGATGCGTGTGACGATGGCGGCCGTCTCGATGCTCTCGCGCCGCATCGGCAAATCCGAACCGATGATGGCAAGCGCCCGTGTGGTCGGAATGTCGAGATGATGCATCGCTTCCGAGCACAGGAATTCGCGGATCGACGAGCGCAGCACCGCGCGGCCATCGCCCATGCGAGAGTAGGGCGTGCGGCCCGCGCCCTTAATCTGGACTTCGAGGCGGGCGGAATCGCGCTGCACTTCGCCGAGCGTGAGCGCGCGGCCGTCGCCGAGTTGACCGGCCCAGACGCCGAACTGATGTCCCGAATAAACAGCCGCGTACGGCAGCGCGTCGGCAGGCCATTCGCGCGTGGGATTGCCCGCGAAGTACGCGGCGAAGGCAGCGGCCTCGTCCGATTCGGCGAGTTCCGTATCGAAGCCGAGCGATTCGGCCATCTCGCGCGAGATCGCGACGAGGTACGGATCAGGGACGGGCGTGGCGGGAAGACGGGTCAGGAAAGCGGAGCCGAGCGCCGCGAACGACCCCGCTTCTCCGACGCGGATCGCACTGGCGAGCGCGTCCATGGAGAGCGTGTCGTCGCGGGCCGCGCGCACGGTATTGCTGAGGGAAAACATTGAATGCCTCTAAGTTAAATAATATTATAATCTAGGCTTTGTCAGCGCGATCCTGAGCGGCGCGAACCGCAACGATGTCACGCACCTGCTGGCG
>LFJI01000320.1 GCA_001235855.1 Candidatus Burkholderia brachyanthoides | reverse complement strand
GGCGTCCGCCCGGCGCATCGCGCAGTGCCTTCGCTCCGCGCTCTTCATGCCGCTTGCAGATAGGACTAGGATACAGTTGTCTCAAAATTAATCATGGAGTCGACATGAATGAGTTTCGCTTTCGTCATGCTGTTCGTGCCGGTGCACTCGGTTTGCACGCCATCGACAAGCAACGCCGTGCGCTGAAGGCGGCGCGTGCGCGTCGGCCCGACGAGAAGGTGATGCCATAAACCTGCTCGTCTCTGGAATCTTCCCCGGCGCTCGTCCGCGCGCGACGTGCGGCAGTTTCTCGAAGACGAACTCGGCGACTATGTGAGCGATATCGAAGTTCACGGCGCAGGCACCGCTCACGCCTACGCCACCGCCAAGCTATCCCACCGAAATACCCTAATAGGCGAAGCGATCGTCCAGCGATTGCGTTAGCGTCGCCTGAACGACGAACCCTTGCGCGCTCGCGCATCCGTTTTGGGCGATGCTTCCAGGCGTCTGCACTGACGCGGTTTTTCTTTCCTTCTCATTTCTCTTTCTGCCCGAGCGCGTTCTGGTGGTTCGCGCTCACGCGGAATGAACTTTGCTGGGTTTTCTCTGCCGAACAATTTAGTGTGTAGTGCGGCGAGCCGGTGCCATCGTATGCACCGGCTTTTTCGTCTGCGTGTCGCCACAAGTGCGCGCAGGCAGCCATGTTTGAGTGTGGACGCCTCGCAGTCGCGGGTGCGTCCATCGTTCAGGGAGTCGGGCGGAATCGCAATGCGGCAGTCAGGCAAGAACAAGACGCCATTCGGCGCACGCATCATCGGGGGCGCTGTCATGGCGGCGCTGGTTTCGATTCACGCGGCGGCTCATGCACAGCCGGCGTCGCAGGCCTCTCATGCGCAGGCGGCTTCGGCAAGCGGTGGGCCAGACGATGTGATGTCGCCGGGCACGCAGCAACGCATGCCGCCGCTGCTCGCGTCACCGCCGGCGACGGCTGCCAGCACGCTGCCAGGTGCGAGCGCACCGGCCCATGCGCTGCCCGGCACGCCGATGCCGATCGCACCGCAGGCGCCACAAACGACCCAAACGCCGCAAGCGCCCGATGTGGCATCGGCGGTTTTCGGTGCATCGGCAGCCTCGGGCGCCGAATCTGCGAGCGCGGCATCCGAGGCCGCGGCGCCCGAAGTGCCGTTACCGCCCGAGACGCCCGAACCGAATCTGGCGCAGCGCCTCGGCCTGCCGCCCGCCGGCGCATTCGCGATGCGTCAGACCTACGCGAAGGAAGTCGCCCGGCGGCTCTCCGTGCCGCTCGCGGATCAACAGGCCTACGGCCGTGTGCTGCAAAACGTCCTCGACGAAAACGGCCACGGCAGTCTCGCCAATGAGTTCGTCGTGCTCGTGGATCGCAGCGCCAATGTGCAAGCGCTATTCGTCTACTTCCGCGCGAAGCCGGGCGATGCCTGGTCGATGATCGGCGCATCGCCGGTCGGCACCGGACGCCCCGGCAGCTACGATCACTTTCTCACGCCGCTCGGCGTGTTCCAGCATGTGTCGGGCAACATGGATTTTCGCGCGGAAGGCACGGTCAACGAATACGGAATTCGCGGCTACGGCAAGCGCGACATACGCATCTACGATTTCGGCTGGACCGACGGCGAGCGCGGCTGGGGCAAGGGCGGCGTCTCACCGATGCGCTTCCAGATGCACGCCACCGATCCGGAAAAGCTCGAACCCTTGCTCGGCATGCGTCACTCGAAGGGCTGCGTGCGGATTCCCTCGACGCTCAACACCTTCTTCGATCACCACGGCATCCTCGACGCGCAATACGAGGCGCGCGCGGCCGAGGGCCAGTCGATGTGGATTCTGAAGCCGCACCGGCAGACCACGCTGTGGGCGGGCCATTATCTCGTCGTCGTCGATACCGCGAGGAAGGCGCGTCCGGCGTGGTCGCCGGGACCGGGCACGGCGGCGCGCGCGAAGACGCCGGTGGGCGCGGACACGGTCGATTGACGCGGATTCAGCTATTGAGGTGAGGCTTATCGGACGCTCGCCGCCGGGCGGCAGGCCGAAATCCGGCCGCATGGCGTTCAGCAACACGCCGTAGGGACGCCCGAGCGCCAGCATCATCACGGTCGCGCCGAGTACGCCCATCAAGAGACCGCGCCCCGATGCGCCGCTCACCGCGATGATGGCCGCATAGATGGGCGTCTGAAAGCTCACGAGCGCGATGCTGTCCCACAAGCAGTTGCGACAGATGACCGAGCCGCGCGCGTCGCATCACGAAGTCGCCCCACATGCCGTAGGGACGGCCATCAGCGCCGCGCCAAGCAGCCGCGCGTGCAGCACCTGATCCCAGATCATCCCGGCGATGAAGCGCTCGTTGATCACACCGGTCGTGGTGAAGAACAGAATGAGGGCGGGCATGTCGGCGTGAGCGTGTGACGTAGCGATCCATACACGATACCGGCTAACGCGCGAACCTGCCGTTGCTACCTGCGCCGCGCCAGCAGCACGCCGACGAGCGCCACAGCGAAGCCCGTCAGTTGCAGCGCATTGAGCCTTTCTCCGAAAGCGAGATAACTCTCCAGCGCGGCGAGCGGCGGCGCGAGAAATAGGAGCGAGGAACGCGGTGGCGCGGCGATGCATCGCCGCGCCGGACCATCCTAGCAGCGTCGTGGCGACGCTGGACAGCATCACGATGCCCCATGCGAGCGCGCTCCACGTGGTCGTCGAGGCCACGAAGCGATGCTCGCCGAGCGGGAACGCCAGCATCATCGCGACGAGCGCCACGCCCGCGTTCTGCAAGGCGCTAGCGGTGCGGATATCGGCGGCCACGAGCGATGTTTTCTGATACAGCGTGCCCGCCGTGATGGCGACGATCGCGAGCACCCCGACCGACACCACGAGCCATGGCAGCACCGAAGCATGCGCAGCCGGAGCGGTCTGAGAGGCGATCTTCGGCGCGAGGACGAGCGCCACGCCCGCAAGGCCGAGCACGAGGCCGCCCCATGCGCGCGCCGACAGGCGTTCGCCGAACAGACGCGCCGCGACGGCCGCCGTCAGCAGCGGCTGCAACGCGCCGAGCAGGGCCATGATGCCCGCCGCCATGCCTTGCGCGACGGCCCAGTAACCCGCGCCCAAATAGACGCCTTGCAGCAGCGCGCCTGAGAACACATGCCGGGCGGCATAGGTGCCTTTCGGCCATGCGGCGCGCGTGATCAGCGCGATCGCACAAAACAGAATCGCCGTGCCCGAGAAGCGCGCGAGCAGGTAGAGATTGGGTTCGACGTAGGGCGTGATCGCGCGGGCGATGATGAAGCCCGTCGACTACAGAAATACAAACACCGGTGCGGCAAGGCTCGACAACATGACGGACGATGGCGGACTGAAAGCGCCGCAGTATCCGCGAGTTTCGTCAGCGCGTCTTGTTCAGGCGAGCAATCGGCGAAGCCGCACCGGAGTGGCTGCCGTTACTCGATGGAAAACGTATCCAGTGGCCGATTGGCGCGCGCCTCGTTTTCGAAGCGGCACGCCAGTTGCGCGTGCAGCCGCCGGGCTTCGTCGAGCGTGAGATCGATCCAGTAGGAGTCGCCTGCGGCGTCGTTCAGGCGTTCGGGCGGAAACTGAATCTCGATGACCACGCCTTTCTTGTACATACGTCCGACCTCGTGCGATGCTAAACTTCCGAGTCTAGCGGAGCACGCCGCCGCGATTGACTACTCAGCGGAAAGACTGCGTTGAACGGCCGAGCGCTTTGCTTCGATCGAATGCGGCGTTGTCAACTTTTTGCCACATAAAGGCCGCTAAACTCCACACGCTTGCCCGATCCAACCGCCGACGAAAAGGACCCGACGCCCTGCCGATGCTCGCCGAACAACGACATCAATACATCTTCGCCCAACTGGACCAACACGGCGCGATCGCGGTCGCGGATATCGTGCGCGCGCTGTCGGTGTCGCGCGAAACGGTGCGGCGCGATCTCAACGCGCTCGCCGAACGCGGTTTCGTCACCACCACGCACGGCGGCGCGCTATCAGTGAACCGGCGCGAGCCGCACGTCGATGTGCGCGAACACGCCAACGCTGCGGCCAAGCAGAAAATCGGTACTCAAGCCCGTCTAGATATCGTCGACTGGATTGAGGGCTACTACAATCGACAACG
>LFJI01000319.1 GCA_001235855.1 Candidatus Burkholderia brachyanthoides | reverse complement strand
CCCTGTGCTAGCAGGTGAAACAATCATCTATGCGACCTCACGTCGCAACTCATCAGCCGGCCAATCCGGTCGATGCGCCGCGCATGATCTTCACGACCTATGTGATGGTCCACGAGCGCGGCGAGTGGCGCATTGCGCATATCCAGATGAGCGAAATCGCCGGGGCAGTTCACGGCCGCACTGCGTCACGGTCAGGGTCCGTTGCATTGACGCAATGAAGAAGTGAAGCGCCAGAACAAGACGTTCGTCGGGGAGGGGCCATGAAGCGTGATCCGTTGTTGAAACACGATTCGTCGTTCGTGGACAAGGCGCCTGCCGTGGCACGAGACCACGCGCGTAGCGAGCAAGGTAGTGAGCGACGCCGCCTCGCAGTGGCTCTACGCCGCGCCGCGCTGGCTGCCGACCGGCCACGCGCAGACCATCATTCCAGCGCTGTACGGACGCAAGCTCGCCGTGAGTTACAGGCGCGAGCGCTGGACCACGCCCGACGACGACTTCATCGACCTCGACTGGCTCGAGCACGATTTTGCCGATGCGCCCGCCGCCAACACCCAGCTTTTCGTGCTGTTCCACGGCCTCGAAGGCAACTCCGATTCCCACTACGCCCGTACGCTGATGGCCGCTGCGAAGGCGCGCGGCTGGCATGGCGTGGTGCCGCATTTCCGCAGTTGCAGCGGGCCGATGAACCTGCTGCCGCGCTTCTACCATCTCGCCGACAGCGCCGAAACCGACTGGATTCCGCGCCGTCCGGCCAAGGCGCATCGCGGGCCGATCTTCGTCGCGGGCGTTTCGCTCGGCGGCAACGTGCTGCTGCACTGGCTGTGTGCACACGGGCATCGAATTTGGCGGATGCATCGATCGTGAGCGCGGCGGCGGCCATTTCCGCGCCGCTCGACGTGCACGCCGGTGGCCGCGCGATTTCGCAGGGCTTCGGCATGGCGTACACGCGCAGCTTCCTGAAGTCGCTCAAGACCAAGGCGCTCGCCAAGCTCGGCCAGTTTCCCGGCCTGTACGACCGCGACGCCGTGCTCGCCGCGCGCACGCTCTACGAGTTCGACAACGTCGTCATGGCGCCGCTGCACGGCTTCCGCGACACCGACGACTACTGGTCCACTGCGACCATCCGCGCGCATCTGAAGCGCATCCAGTTGCCTACGCTCGTGCTCAACGATCCGTTCTTGCCGGAGTTCGCGCTGCCGTCGCCGGCAGAAGTGTTGCCGTGCGTGATGCTCGATCAGCCGAACCATGGCGGCCACGTCGACTTCATGACGGGACCGTTTCCGGGGCGCATCGACTGGCTGTCGATGCGCTTGTTCGGCTACTTCGACACATTTTCCGCACGCGACTGATCATGGACGACATCGTCAAGCAGGCGCTCGTCAAATGGCCCAACGTGCCGCATTGCACCGGCTGGCTGATGCTCGACCGGCGTGGCCAATGGCGCCTGCGCGGCAAGGCCGCGCAGGCGCCATTGGCCACGCCGGGCACCGCGATCCGGCACGAAGCGCTGCTGGGGTTCATCAACCGTAATTACGAGCGCGATGACGACGGCCAGTGGTTCTTTCAGAACGGGCCGCAGCGGGTGTATGTCGAACTGGCTTATACGCCGTGGATCGTGCGGCTCGCCGATATGGACGGCGCGCTGTGTCTCGCCGATCAGACCGGCGCGGCTTTCGAGCCTGCGCATGCGTGGATCGACGACGCGGGCGGCATCCTGTTTTCCGATGACGCCACGCCGACGCGCGTCGCCGCGCTGCACGATCACGACATCGACCTGTTCGCGAATCACGCGACGCTCGACGACGAAGGAGGCGGCGGCGTGTTTCACTGGCGCGACGGCGTGGATTTGACCTTACAGCCGATCGTGCGCGATGCGGTCGGCGAGCACTTCGACTTTGTCGCGAGTCCTGCGAAACGCGCCGGGACGCAAGCACGCTGAAGGCGCGTCAGCCGTTCTTTTCCTCTTCCTGCTCTTCCTTGTAGCGCGATTTGAACTCGCGCAGACGCGCTGAAATCGTAGAAGCTCGCAGTTTTCACGTCGCGCGCTTGCTTCCTTCAACTGGCGGATCGCCGAGGGCCACGCGCCGTCGAGCGCCAGTTTTTCCGCCATCGCCTGATGCTGATGCAGCGGATCGTTCAGCCCCGCGCTCGCCTGCGCGAAATACAGCCACCAGTCGCCCAGATTCGGTTCGTTGCACGTTTCGCGACGCACCAGCGTCTGCGCGTCCGCATAACGATGCGCCGCGATCAGCGACTGCAAATGCTAATCCACCGCCGCGTGCGATTCGGGCCAACGCTTCTGCGCGATGCCGGCGAGGCGGATCGCATCGTCATAGCGGCCCGCGCGACGCGCGATATCGGCGGCGAGAACGTCGAGACTGGGCGTGCTGCGGGGCGTCTGCGGCCCGGCGGCCGAGGGCGACGTCGCGCCGCTCGCGGACGATGGCGTTTTCGCGGCAGCAGATTCGTGGACGAGGATCGGCGGCAGGGTGATGGCAGGCTGTGCTGCGGAATCCGATGCGGGCTTTGCGGCGGATCGAGTCACTGATCGTGTTGCCGAGCGAGCAGCCGACTGAGCCGCCGCCCCGCTTGTGCCGCCGCGGCTGGATCGCCGAGTGTCAGCACGCCCTGCGCATCGCTGCCCAGCAGCGCCGATGCACCTGCGCCACGTGCGCCGCCGCAGGTTCCATTGGTTTGCCGGCCGACGAGCTTCGCCATCGCCGACGAAGCCGCCGTTTGCAGGCTTGCGCCGTTGCCGGCAGAAGCGCCCGACAGTGCATCGCCGAGCGCCGGACGCCGCGCGAGCAGGGCCTTCGACTCAGCGGACGCAGATCCGTCCCCGGCAATCTGCCGTGCTGTCCCCGCCGCATGCTTGGCTGCGTTCGCTTCGGCTCCGGCTCGTGCGGCAAGCGCGCTGCTCGCACCCCTTGCGCTCTTCCCGTCCGCCGATTGCGCGAGCGCGATGCCGTACCAGTTCGCCGCTGGATTGAGCACGTTCTGATCGGCGATCTCGGACTTCAGCCGGCTCGCGACCTCGTGATAATCGCTCGTGTAATTCACTTGCAGCAAGCGGGCGTGAGCGTGCACGAAGGCGTATTCCCCGACTGACGTGGCTGCCGGTACGGCACGCGCCGCGCACGATCCTCCATGTCGGCGATACGATCGGTCGTCAGCGGATGCGTGCGGACATAGACCGGCACGCCGTTGTCGCCCATCGTCGAACGATCGGGGCGCTCGAAGAAGGTGGCCATCGCGTACGGATCGTAGCCGGCGGCGATCAGCATCTGGAAACCGACGCGATCCGCCTCGTGCTCGGCGGCGCACGAGAAGCGCAGGGTGTTGTCGACGGCGAACGCCTGCCCACCCATCGCGATGCCCATGCCGAGATCGCCGCTGCGCGCCATCACGCCCGCGAGCATCGCGGCGAGCACAGCGTAGCTGTTCTTTTCCTGCGCACCCATCATCCGCGCGATATACCGCTGCAGCACGTGGCCCATCTCGTGACCGATCACCGACGCCAGTTCCGACTCCGTCTGCGTCGTCGCGATCAGGCCCGTGTTCACGCCGATGAAACCGCCCGGCATCGAGAACGCGTTGATCTGCGCATCACGCACGGCAAACAGATCGAACTCCGGCCGATAGCCGCCGAGATATTGCGTCGCCGCCGCGGTCGAGAATTTCGATGCGATCGAATTCAGATAGTCGCGGATCAGCCAGTCGTCGAGATAATCGAGATCGGTGCGCACGTCGCGCATAAGACACGCTTGCCGAGCCTGCGTTCCGCCTGAGGCGAGAGCGTGCCGCCGAAGCCGTCGCCGAGATCGGGAAGCTTGCACGGACGCGAGCGGCGCGCGTAAGCCGGAGAGAGCGCCTGGACGATTTGCGAAGCGGCTTTCGCGCCTGCCGTAGACGCCGAATATGCCGTCGGCGAAGTTGCCGGGCACGGCGACGTCACCGTCCTTCTGCCGCGACGATTGCAACACGGCGGCGGCGAGCGTGCCGGTTTGGGGGCTGCCCATTCTGGCCGCCGGCGTGCCCTTGTCCGATGAAACCGCTGCACTCGCCTGCGTAATTCGCGAAAGCTGGACACACGTTTCGCGTGAAGGTGGACGGCTAATTCGCGCGAAGCTGGACAGTCGGAGCGCAGCGACGCGGGGTTTT
>LFJI01000032.1 GCA_001235855.1 Candidatus Burkholderia brachyanthoides | reverse complement strand
GCCCACAGTTCGTCATCGATGATAGGCGCCGGCATTCGCCGGCATTCCTTGATCCATTGTTCAGGCATCCAAGGTTAACTGTTTCGCGGGAAAGTAAATAATGGGAAAGTAAATAATAAACAGTCCTTCCGGGCTCTTTTTGAACTGGCTTTTTAGCCTTGGACACACGAAAAAAATGGCGCGGTCGTGAAGACCGCGCCATTTTTGTTTGCCATTCAAAGAGCCTGAGCCGCTCAGTTCGCCGCGCCCTGCTGCTTCGTCTCGGCGGCCTTTTCCTTCTGCGCTTTGCGATCCGCCTCGCGCAATTCCTGCTTCGAACGCGACACCGGATTCGGCACCACCCGCAGCGACGCCGCCAATACCTGAACGCGTGTCGAGCCGTTCATGCCCGTTACGTTCGCGGAGTTGACCGGCGCGGTCGAATTCGGCGAGACGAACTGCACGAAGACCTCGCTATCCTTGACCATGCCCATCTCGTAGCGCGCGCGCTCCTCGACGGCGCTCGTGCCGTTCTGCAAGTCCTGTACTTCGCCTTGCACGCGTTCGTTGCGCAGTTTCAAGTTGGCGTTCTTGTCGGTCTGTTGCGCGAGTTGCTGCTGCAATTCGTGCACGCGCAGCCAGCCGCCATGCCCCCACCAAAGCGGGTACTGAATCAGCGCCAGCAACAAAACCAGAACGACTGTGACGAGCCGCATTCGAGTAGCCGAAAGCGCCGCCCGGCAATGATCTAAGCGAGCGGCGGGCTGAAAAAAAGACTGACGACGGCCTTATCGACTAAAGTGGAGAGCTTGAGTCTCCGCTTCGACAAAGGGCTTATAACCTAGCCCTTAACCAACCCTTAACGCAGGTTGTAAAACGCCGACTTGCCCGGATAGTTTGCGATATCGCCGAGATCTTCCTCGATACGCAGCAACTGGTTGTACTTCGAGATACGGTCGCTGCGCGACAGCGAACCGGTCTTGATCTGAGCGGCGTTCAGACCCACGGCGATGTCGGCGATCGCGGAATCTTCCGTCTCGCCCGAACGATGCGAGATCACTGCCGTATAGCCCGCGCGCTTGGCCATTTCGATCGCCGCGAAGGTTTCCGTCAGCGTGCCGATCTGGTTGATCTTGATGAGAATCGAGTTGGCGATGCCCTGCTCGATACCTTCTTTCAGAATGCGCGTGTTGGTCACGAACAGATCGTCACCGACCAGCTGGATGCGCTTGCCGAGGCACTCGGTCAGCGTCTTCCAGCCTTCCCAGTCGGACTCGTGCATGCCGTCTTCGATCGAGACGATCGGGAACTTGTCGGCAAGCGTCGAGAGGTAGTCGGTGAACTCGCTCGACGACAGTTGCAGGCCTTCGCCCGCGAGCTGGTACTTGCCGTCGTGATAGAGCTCGCTGGCCGCGCAATCGAGCGCGAGCAGCACGTCTTCACCGGCGCGGTAACCGGCCTTCTCGATGGCTTGCAGGATAGTGGACAGGCATTCGTCGTTGCCGCCGAAGTTCGGCGCGAAGCCGCCCTCGTCGCCCACCGCCGTGCTCATGCCGCGCTCGGCCAAAATCTTCTTGAGCGCGTGGAACACTTCCGCGCCGCAACGCAGCGCTTCGCGGAAAATCGGCTGGCTCACCGGCACGATCATGAATTCCTGGATGTCCAGACTGTTGTTCGCGTGCGCGCCGCCGTTGACGATGTTCATCATCGGGACCGGAAGCTGCATCGCGCCCGAGCCGCCAAAGTAGCGGTACAGCGGCAGGCCGGCTTCTTCGGCGGCGGCCTTGGCGACCGCCATCGACACGGCGAGCATCGCGTTCGCGCCGAGACGCGACTTGTTTTCGGTGCCGTCGAGTTCGAGCAGGGTCTTGTCGAGGAAAGCTTGCTCCGAGGCGTCGAGCCCCATGATGGCTTCGGAAATCTCGGTGTTGATGTGTTCGACTGCCTTCAGCACGCCCTTGCCGCCGTAACGGCCGGTTTTTTCGCCGTCGCGCAATTCGACGGCCTCGCGCGAGCCGGTCGATGCGCCGGACGGCACTGCCGCGCGGCCCATCGTGCCCGATTCGAGCAACACGTCGCATTCGACGGTCGGATTGCCTCGCGAATCGAGAATCTCGCGGCCGATGATATCTACGATAGCACTCATGGTTTCCTCAAGAAATGACGATGAATTCTGTCCGTCGCGACCCGGCGCGCATGCCGCCTGTGCCTAGTCCGACACGGTGATCCGTGCTTCGTCCGCTACGCTCGGACCGACACATGACCGCCGGGTTCATTCCAGCGTAAATACATGGTCATGACGGGACGACGAGCGGAGCGCGGCGGGATGCGGGCGGTCGATCGCCGCATTACCCGCCCGGTCCAAATCGCTTCGTGGAGGATGGGCGATTTGCGCGTCGTCGCCAAACCTTCGCGCCGACATCGCCCATTATGATGGCACGCTCCTCCTGCCCTGCTGGCCACTGCCTGTGGCTTATTCTTGCTGCCCTACCGCGGGTTTCGTACTCAACTGAAATCGTTCTCGAGGAACGGGCCGCTCTTCACCGCGCGATCGATGGTGATGAGCGTCTCCAGCAACGCCTCCATGCGATGCAGCGGTACCGCGTTCGGACCGTCCGACTTCGCGTGCGTCGGGTCCGGATGCGTTTCCATGAACAGACCGGCGATGCCCGTTGCCACGGCCGCGCGCGCCAGCACCGGCACGAACTCGCGCTGGCCGCCGGAACTCGTGCCCTGCCCACCCGACAACTGCACCGAGTGAGTCGCGTCGAACACGACCGGCGCGTTGGTTTCGCGCATGATCGCGGGCGAGCGCATATCCGACACGAGGTTGTTATACCCGAATGACACACCGCGCTCGCAGGCCATGAAGCGGTCTTCTGACAGACCGGCTTCACGCGCCGCGTCGCGCGCCTTGTCGATCACGTTATTCATGTCGTGCGGCGCGAGAAACTGGCCCTTCTTGATGTTGACCGGCTTGCCCGAGCGCGCGCACGCGCGGATGAAGTCGGTCTGACGGCACAGGAACGCGGGCGTCTGCAGCACGTCCACCACCGATGCGACCGCTTCGATTTCATGCTCGGAATGCACATCCGTCAGCACGGGCAAACCGAGTTGCTTCTTCACTTCGCCGAGGATGCGCAGCCCTTCGTCCATGCCGAGCCCGCGAAACGACTTGCCCGAACTGCGGTTCGCCTTGTCGTAGGACGACTTGTAGATGAACGGCACGCCGAGCTTGCCGGTGATTTCCTTCAGCCGGCCGGCGACGTCGATTGTCATCTGCTCCGACTCGACCACGCACGTACCCGCGATCAGAAAGAACGGCTGGTCCAGACCCGCTTCGAAGTGACACAGTTTCATGCCTGTGCTCCTGCAGTTGCCTTGCTCGCCGCCGGCGTCTTGGCGCCGCCCGATGCCAGCGCATGCGCACGCGCGGCTTCGACGAACGCCTTGAACAGCGGATGACCGTCGCGCGGCGTCGAGGTGAATTCGGGGTGGAACTGCACACCCACGAACCACGGATGCAGCGACTGCGGCAGTTCCATCATCTCCGGCAGATCCTCGCTTGGCGTACGGGCGCTGATGATAAGACCGCCGGCTTCGATCTGGGGCACGAAGCGGTTATTCACCTCATAACGGTGACGATGACGCTCGTTCACATCCGTGCCATAAATGCGCTCGGCCATGGTGCCCGGCTTGATCTGGCACTTCTGCGAACCGAGGCGCATGGTGCCGCCGAGATCCGATTCTTCCGTGCGTTTCTCGATGCGGCCAGCACGATCGTACCACTCGGTGATGAGCGCGACGACCCGGTTCTGCGTGTTCTGGTCGAACTCGGTGGAGTTCGCATCGGCGAGACCGGCGACGTCGCGCGCGAACTCGATGACCGCGAGCTGCATGCCGAGACAGATGCCCAGATACGGCGTCTTGGATTCGCGTGCGTACTGGATCGCCTTGATCTTGCCTTCCGTGCCGCGACGGCCGAAACCGCCCGGCACCAGCACGGCGTCAAGGTGCTTGAGACCGTCGGTGCCTTCGGCTTCGATCTGCTCGGAATCGATGTATTCGATGTTGACGCGCGTCGAAGTATGAATGCCGGCGTGACGCAGCGCTTCGATCAGCGACTTGTACGACTCGGTGAGATCAACATACTTGCCGACCATGCCGATGGTCACTTCGTTCTTCGGGTTCTCGAGCTTCTGCACGAGGTCCGCCCACATGGTGAGGTCGGCCGGTTGCGGCAGCAGCTTGAGTTCTTCGCAAATGATGTCGTCGAGGCCCTGATCGTTCAGCATCTGCGGAATCTTGTAGATGCTGTCAGCGTCCCACACGGAGATGACCGCGTCTTCGCGCACGTTCGAGAACAGCGAAATCTTCTGGCGCTCGTCGTCCGGAATGGGACGGTCCGCACGGCACAGCAGCACGTTCGGATAGATACCGATTTCGCGCAGCTTCTGCACACTGTGCTGCGTGGGCTTGGTCTTCAGTTCGCCCGCGGTGGCGATGTACGGCACGAGCGTCAGGTGCACGAAGCAGGCGCTGTTGCGGCCCATGCGTAGGCTCATCTGACGCGCGGCTTCGAGGAACGGCAGCGATTCGATGTCACCCACCGTGCCGCCGATTTCGACAATCACGACATCCGGCTCGCCGCAGGTGGCCGCAGCCGCGCCGCGCTCGACGAACGCCTGGATTTCGTTGGTGATATGCGGAATGACCTGCACCGTCTTGCCCAGATACTCGCCGCGACGCTCCTTGCGAATCACCGATTCGTAAATCTGGCCCGTGGTGAAATTGTTGGCCTTGCGCATCTTCGTGCTGATGAAGCGCTCGTAATGGCCGAGATCGAGGTCGGTTTCCGCGCCGTCTTCCGTCACGAACACTTCGCCGTGCTGAAACGGGGACATCGTGCCGGGGTCGACGTTGATGTAGGGATCGAGCTTGAGGAGAGTGACTTTCAGACCGCGCGATTCGAGGATCGCGGCGAGGGAGGCGGCGGCAATACCCTTGCCAAGGGACGAAACTACGCCACCGGTGACGAATACATATTTGGTCATCGCTTCATCGCTAGATGCTCGCAGTAAGAATTAATTATACCGTAAAGGCAGGTGCCCTTGATGAGGGGCACCGCCGGTAAATCCGTCTTCGGACCGGGCGGAAGTGGCGCCGAAAGAAACGCTGAATGCGGGGACGTTCCACGTGCTTAGTTCACTGCGATGAACCCCGATCACGCCCTTTCAAACCACGGGCGCGGCGTCGCGCGCCGTGTCGATCGGCCGTTCCATAGGAAACAGATGGCTGCCTTCGATCCATTCGAGCGGGTCCGCGATGCGCCGCGTCATGCCGAGACCGACGTGTCGCACCTCGACCGAATGCGTCCCGGCGATGAGCGAATGCCTGACCAGCCACACGGCGGGATGCGCCTCGCGATAGCGGCTCATATCGTCCAGAAGCTGATCGACCAGATGCGGCCAGTCCTCTGCGAGACCGGAAAGCGCGTATCGTGCCCGTAGCGCTCGACATGGCGGATCTCGAAGTCGTCCGCGAGTTCGGCGAAGATCGTGCGATACGTCGACGCTGGAAAACCGTTGGCGTGCGAGAAATCGATGATCTCTTTCAAGCGCTCGTCGCCTCCTCGTCGCGGTTGTGGTCAGGCCCCATCCAGTAGCGCGAGTAGCGCGCGTGCGTGTCGCGGTAACGCTCGAGCACGATCTCTTCGCCGATGTCGATACGCGCGGCGCCATCGTCGTCGCTGCGCGCGAGCGCGGTATGCCGCGCGCCTGATAACGCGCGAAGACCGCGTCGGATTCGGATGATGGAAACGGTTGCGATAGCCTACCTAAAATACCGCCGCGCGCGGCCCGACTGCATCGAGGAAAGGCTCGGTCGACGAGGTGCGGCTGCCGTGATGCGGCGCGATCAGCACATCGGCGCGCAAGGCGTCACGCTCGCGCGCGATCAGCACGCGTTCGACGTCGGCTTCGATATCGGCGCTCAACAACGCGGCGATACCGGACGCACCCGTCGCCTTCAGCACGCACGCCTGATGATTCGGCTTGCCCGTGAGCGGTCCCGCGTCGGGCCACAGCACGCGGAATTCGACGCCGTCCCAGGTCCAGCACTGTCCGGCCGCGCATCGCAGGGTTTGCACGCCGCGCCGGCGCGCATCGTTCCAGAGCGGATCGTGCGGCGGCAGCGCGGCGAGCAGTTGCCGCACCGCGATCGCTTGGAGCACGGCCGGCGCACCGCCCGCGTTGATCGGAGTCGGAGTGGCTGATCATCAGTGTATCGAGCCGATGCACGCCCGCCGCGAGCAGATACGGCGCGGTGATGCGCTCGCCCGGATGCGTCGATTCTGGGCCGGGACCGGCATTGAACAGCAGCGCGTGATGCGCGGTTTCCACCAGCAACGCCGAACCCTGGCCGATATCGAGCGCCGTCACGCGCAATGCGCCCATCGGCACGGTCTGCGCGGTCAAAGCGAGCAGCGGCAGCCATGCGAGCGGCGCGGGCAGCAGCACGTCCGCGAGCGTCATCGGCGTGACGGCGAAGCTGACCCACGGAATGGTGAATGCATTGGCGAGCGGGCCGATCAGCGGTATCTGCGAAAACCAGTACGCGGTGAGCGGCGCGAGCGCGAGTGTCACGGCGAACTGGACACGCGCGCCGGAACGGACATGGCTCGCGAGCTTCGAAAACACATAGGCAATAGCGCGGCCGATGACGCGCGCCGCTCGGCGCATTCGACGAGGTCGTCCGCCTCGATTGGCGTAGCGGCATATGCCGCCTCTCCCCTGTCGTTCCAGTCGAGCGCCTCGAACGCGTCGTCCGGTTCTTCGCGCTTTCTCGACGCACGCCTGCCACGCGATTCCATCGCGTAAATGATCGCCGCCACCTCGCAGAACGACAGCCAGAATCCCGGCGATGTGACCGCCCACGGATCGGCGATCACCACGAATGCGAGCGTCCAGCACAGCACAAGCGACGAAGCCGGATTCCGTCCGAGAAAAGACGTCGCCGCGACGACGAGCAGCATCCACAGCACGCGTTGCGGGGATACGTTGAAGCTGGCGAGCGCGGCATACAGTGCGGCGCAGAGGGCCGCGCCCAGCGCCGAGATATGGGGCGTGGCGACGATCAGGGCGGCGGGCATCGACCAGATGCGCAGGCGCCACCACACGAACCCGCAGTCAAACGCGCCCAGCGCCGCGCCGAAGCCGATATGCAAGCCCGAAATCGCGACGAGATAGCTCGTGCCGGTCGCGCGCATCAACGACCAGTCGGGCTCGCTGACGGCATCCTGCGCACCCACCGCGAGCGCGATCACCATGCCGCGATGCGGCGCATCCGCGAGCACGCTTTCGATGCGCGCGCGCAGGCGCTCGATCGCCAGCAGCAGACCGTGCGTGTCGTGCGGGAGACGCCGCGGCATCGCGCTCATCGACACTTCCATGTCGCGCAGGCCGAAGTTCGCCTCGCTGTGTACACACTTGAGGCGTGCGGCGAGCGTCCAGCGCTGGCCGGCTTCGAGCATCGGCGGCGGCATGCCGGGGCGGTCGCGCGCCGCAGGCGAAAGCATCCAGACGAGAGCCGGATCAGGCGCGGAAAGTCATGCAATCCGGCGCTGTTCGATTCGACTTCGAAGAGCAGGCGCGTGCCTGCGTCGCCCGCTTCGGGAAGGCCGCGCACGAATCCGGTGCGCGTAATATCGCGCTGTTCGTATGCAAGAGGAAGCGTCCGTCAGCCTCAGTCGTAGTTCGGCGCGCTGTGCGGCGTACATGAAGCCGCACGCGCACGACACGGCGCACAAAGCGGCGCAGACAAGCGCGCAACACGCGAGCCACCCACGCCCACCCGGCAACACGCAGCCTGCTGCTGCAACCACCACACACCCGCCGCGAACCCCAGCAACACCGCACGCACATCGCCTCACTCGTCTTTCGCCGCACGAGCGCCTGGGCATCGTCATCCGATACCGAGCGCCGCCGAAACAACGAAACGAGCGCCGCCGAAACAACGAAAACGATTATAAAAGACGCGCGAGCGAGCCGTGGCAACGCGGCGGGTGCGTTAGCCATTGTGCCGATGGCGAGCACCTGCTTGTCGATGCCGCGCAACGCCGCGAGCACGGTCGCGATGGCGGGCACCTGATCCGTGCGTATGCGCTCCTTGTATCGCCATGAAAGCGCGATATCCGGCGCATCGGTTTGAGCACGATGGCCTCGAGCGGCAACTCGGCCGCGAGCCGCCGGATCTGCCGCGCCCGCTCGAAGGTCAAATTTGCCGCCGCAACCCAGCCGCATGCCCTGTGCGATGAACGCCTCGGCCTGCTGAAAACTGCCGTTGAACGCATGCGCGATGCTGCAATGAATGTCGTGCACGCGCAAACCCTTGAGCACCTTGTCCTGCGATTTGCGCACATGGCAGATCACCGGCAGGCCGAATGTGCACCCAAGCTTAAGCTGTTCGTTGTAAAAGAATTGCTGGCGCGCGTCGTCGAGGGTCGGCACGAAATCATCCAGACCGATTTCGCCGATGCCGACGAACAGCGGATTGTCGAGGCTCGCCTCGATCTCGTCGCGCAGCACGCGCAGATCGTCGTCGGTCGCGCGCGGCGTGAAGAGCGGATGGATGCCGAGCGCATACGCGCCGCCTTCGATGCGATGCGCAAGCGTGCGCACCGTCGCGAAGTTAGCGCGTCCACGCCCGGAATGACGACGCGATCCACGCCCGAGCGGCGCGCATCGGATGCCACGGCGTCGCGGTCGGCGTCGAATTCACCTGCATCGAGATGGCAGTGCGTATCGATCCACATGACGCGTTCCGCAAATGGCGCCGAAGTTAAACCGGAACCGGCGGCTCTTCGTGCAGCACGCCGTCGCGCAGTCGCATGATGCGGTCGCAGCGCGCGGCGAGATCGGGATCGTGGGTGACGATCACGAAGCTGGTCTGCAAGATCTGCGACAACTCGAGCATCAGGTTGAACACCGTGTCCGCAGTGCCGCCGTCGAGGTTGCCGGTGGGTTCGTCCGCGAGCACGCAGGTCGGATGCGTGACCAGCGCGCGCGCGATCGCCACGCGCTGACGCTCGCCGCCCGACAGCTCGCCCGGCCGATGCTTCGCGCAATGTCCGATGCCCACGCGCTCTAGCATCGCTTGTGCCTCCTTGTGTGCGTCCTCTTCCTTCATGCGGCGGATGCGCAGCGGCATCGCCACATTGTCGAGCGCGGTGAATTCCGGCAGCAGATGATGGAACTGGTACACGAAGCCGAGCGCGCAGTTGCGCAATTCGTTGCGCTCCTTTTCCTTCAGTTCGGTGAAGGGCTTGCCCATCAGCGAAACCTTGCCCGCGCTCGGTTCGTCGAGGCCGCCGAGCACTTGCAGCAGCGTGCTCTTGCCCGAACCCGACGCGCCGACGATGGCGAGCTTCTCGCCGCGCCGCACGTCGAGTTGCGCGTTGTTCAGCACCTGCACGTTGAAGCCGCCCTGCACGAAGGTCTTCGAGATCGAAGACGCCTGAAGCACAATATCGTCGTTGTTCATATCACTCATAGCGCAGCGCCTCCGCCGGACGCACCTTCGCGCCGCGCCAGCTCGGATAGAGCGTCGCGAGCGACGAGAGCAGGAACGCGATCACGCCGATGCGGATCACATCGCTCGCCACGAGTTCGGACGGCAGTTCGCTGATGAAATACACGGAAGGCGGCAGGAACTGCACGCCGAACAGATGCTCGATCATCGGCACGAGCCACGGGATGCTCCACGCGATCAGACAGCCGAGTGACACGCCAATCGCCGTACCGATGAAACCGATCGTTACGCCCTGCACGACGAATATCTTCATGATCGAGCCGGGCTGCGCGCCGAGCGTGCGCAGGATGGCGATGTCGGCCTGCTTGTCGGTGACGGTCATCACCAGCGACGACACCAGATTGAACGCCGCCACCGCGATAATCAGCGTGAGGATGATGAACATCATGCGCTTCTCGATCTGCACGGCGGAGAACCAGGTCTTGTTCTGCTGCGTCCAGTCGCGGATGTAGAGATCGCCTGAGAGCGTATGCGACAGTTGCCGCGCGACTTCGGGCGCACGCTGCATGTCTTTCAAGCGCAGACGCACGCCGGTCGGCGCGGGCAGCATGAACAGCGCCTGCGCGTCCTGAATGGAAATGGACGCGAGCGTCGAGTCATACTCGTAATGGCCGGATTCGAAGATGCCGACCACCGTGAATTGCTTGAGACGCGGCATCATCCCCGCCGGCGTGATGCTGCCTTCGGGCGCGACCAGCGTGATCTTGTCGCCGGTCATCACGCCGAGATTGGTCGCGAGGTTCGAGCCGAGCACGATGCCGAATTCGCCCGGCTTCAGATTCGTAAGCTTGCCCGCGCGCATTTCCTTGCCGATGTCGGACACATCGGGTTCGAGCGACAGCTCCACGCCGCGCAGCGCGACGCCGCTCACCGCGCCCTGGCGCGTCAGCAGCGCCTGCGCCTCGACATACGGCGCCGCGCCGATCACTTCCGGATTGCGGCACGCTTCCTGCGCGGTCAAGACCCAGTTGGGCATCGAGCCGGTCGGCGAAAAGATCTCGACGTGCGCGAGCACCGACAGCATGCGGTCGCGCACTTCCTTCTGAAAACCGTTCATCACGGAGAGCACGACGATCAGCGCGGCGACGCCGAGCGCGATGCCCGACATCGACACGAGTGCGATGAAAGAGATGAAACCATTGCCTGTCGTGCGTTTGCTGGCGCGCGTGTAACGCCAGCCGATCTGCCATTCGTATGGAAGTTTCACAAGCAAATCCTTATCTCTGCGGTTTTCTGCGGTCGCCACTTCGGCGCCGCCGCGGCGGCGGGTTCCGATCCGGGTTTGCCGTTCTATCGCCGTGTCTTGTCGATACGCGACGAGGCCTTGCGCGGATGCGGCGCGAATTGAGCCGGCGCCACCGAAGGCGCGAAATTTGCGAAAGTTTGCCATATATGGCCGATCCGACGTCAGACGAGTTCGCCGGAACCGCGTCGCGCACGCCGGTCCGGCGCAATTTCCCCGCCGCCATCACGCCAGAGCCGCCGATGACGCCGGACGCAATGCCCTACAATGCGAAACCATCATGCCCGCACCCGAACTCCATCTCCTGCTGCCGTTCTCCCTGCCTTCGGCCGCCGATGCCGCCACCGCACTGCACGGACTGGAGAGCGCGGCGCTCGAGCGCCTGCTCGCCCGCGCGACGCTCGAAGAACGCGTGATCGACGAAGACTTTCAGCGTACCTTGCCGCACGAACGCTGGATCGCGCGGCGCTTCGGCGCTGTGTCGACCTCGGACCGGCGCTATGCCGACGACGCGCCGCTCGCGCCCTTCATGATGCTCGCGGACGGCGGCGATCCCGGCGACCGCTCGTGGGCGTGTATCGAGCCAGTGCATGTCCGGATCGCGCACGATCATCTGATATTGATCGATCCCGCCACGCTCGGCGTGCGCACCGAGGAAGCGCGCGCGTTGCTGGACGCGGCGCAGCCGGTGATCGAGGATCTCGGCGTCACGCTGCAGGCGCCCACGCCGCTGCGCTGGTATGTCGCGGGCGAGGCAATCGACACGCTAGCGGGCCCGTCACCGTTGCGGGCAACCGGGCGCAACATCGAAATCTGGCTGCCGCACGAAGCCACCGGCGAGCGCTCCTGTCCGTGGATGAAACTGCAGAACGAGGTGCAGATGGCGTGGTTCGAGCATCCGCTCAATGTGGAGCGCGAATCGCGCGGCCTGCCCGCCATCAACTCGATCTGGCTCCACGCGCAAGGCGCGATGCGCCCCGTCACCGGCAGTTTCACCCACGTCATGTCCGATGCCGCCGCCACGCGCGGCCTCGCGCTCGCCTCGGGCGTGAGCCCCGAAGCGCCGCCCGAGTCGTTCGCCGCGTTGTCGAAAGGCTTCACCGAAGGCATCACGCTGGTCGAGCTGGACCCGTTCTCGGCGCCGTTCATCGAGCAGGACTGGGCGCGCTGGAACGCGGCGCTAAAAGCGCTCGAAACCGCGTGGTTCGCGCCCGCGCTGCGCGCGCTCACCGACGGCTCGCTCGGCAAGCTCGGCCTCACGCTGTGCGGCGATACCGGCTCCGTTACGCGCGGCGTCACGCGCGGCGATCTGCGCAAGTTCTGGCGCCGCCGGCCGGTCGCGGCGCTTTTCATCGAATGAGCATCGAATAAGGTTTTCAGCATGACACGAATCGTGACCCGCGCCCCTTCCCTCGCCAACGCCGAAGCGCTCGCGCGCCACGGCCTGCATCCCGTGATCGCGCGGCTGTATGCGTCGCGCGGCATCACGTCGCCGGACGAAGTGGAAACGGAACTGAAGCGCCTGCACGCGCCCGTCGGCCTCAAGGGCTGCGCCGCCGCCGCCGTCGTGCTCGCCGATGCGCTCGCCGCGAACAAGCGGATGCTGGTCGTCGCGGACTACGACTGCGACGGCGCGACCGCCTGCGCAGTGGCCGTGCGCGGCCTGCGCATGTTCGGCGCGAACATCGATTACCTCGTGCCGAACCGCTTCGAATACGGTTACGGGCTGACGCCGGAAATCGTCGATCTGGCGGCGCGCTCGAAGCTCGGCGCGCCTGATCTGCTGATCACGGTTGATAACGGCATCGCGAGCGTTGACGGCGTCGCGGCGGCGAATGCGCTTGGCATCGACGTGCTCGTGACCGATCATCACCTGCCCGGCGACGAATTGCCGGAGGCGCGCGCCATCGTCAATCCGAATCAGCCGGGCTGCGCGTTTCCGAGCAAGTGCATCGCGGGCGTCGGCGTGATGTTCTACGTGCTGCTCACGCTGCGCGCCGAATTGCGCCAGCGGGGCGCATACGACGAGGCGCATCCCGAACCGCGCCTGGACGGCCTGCTCGATCTCGTCGCGCTCGGCACCGTCGCCGATGTCGTCAAGCTCGATTGCAACAACCGCATTCTCGTCGCGCAGGGTCTCAAGCGGATTCGCGCGGGCCGCATGCAGCCGGGCATCACCGCGCTGTTCCGCGCCGCCGGGCGTGATGCGCGGGCTGCATCGGGCTTCGATCTCGGTCTCGCGCTCGGGCCGCGCCTGAATGCGGCGGGACGGCTGGCGGACATGTCGCTCGGCATCGAATGCCTGACGACGGACGATATCGGCCGCGCGTGGGAACTCGCGCAGCAGCTCGATTCGATGAACCGCGAACGCCGCGAGATCGAAGCCGGCATGCAGCAGCAGGCGCTCGCCGAGTTGCAGGCGATCGACCCCGGCGAGCGCGCGACGCTCACGCTGTTCGATCCGGGCTGGCACCAGGGTGTGATCGGCATCGTCGCGGGGCGCCTGAAGGAGAAATTTCACCGGCCGTCCTTCACGTTCGCTCATGCCGACGATTCCGGCCTGCTCTGCAAGGGCTCGGGCCGCTCGATTCCGGGCTTCCATCTGCGCGATGCCGTCGATCTCATCAGCAAGCGCGAGCCGGGGCTGATCCACAAGTTCGGCGGCCACGCGATAGCGGCGGGACTCACGATTTCCACCGCCGATATTCCGCGTTTTACGGCCGCGTTCGAAGCGGTCGGCCGCGAATGGCTGACGGCCGACGCGCTGTCGCGCACCATCGAAACCGATGGCGAACTGGAGGACGCTTACTTTACGCCGCAGTTCGTCGAACTGCTCGACGCCGCCGTCTGGGGCCAGGGCTTTCCCGCTCCGACCTTCTCGGGCGAGTTCGAAGTGGCGTCGCAGGCGCTGGTGAAGGACAAGCACTTGAAGCTGTCGCTGCTGCGCGGACGCCAGCGCTATAACGCGATCTGGTTCAATCACGTCGATCCGCTGCCGCAGCACGCGACAGTCGCGTACCGGCTCGTCAGCGATTCGTGGAACGGGGTCGCACGGGTGCAGCTGATCGTGGAGCACGCCGCGTAGGGGGCGCGCGATCATTGCCGCCTACGAGCAATGAACCGCATCCAATGATTGCCAGATTCAACAGCCTTTTAGAGCCTTTCACCACATCGATATCTACGATGCAACGTTTTTTGGGTGGAAGTGCGCTTGCCGGTGAACTCGCAAAAAATCAATCTCCGTAACGTCACGCTGTGCGCCGTCGACGATTCTGGCGGCCAAGGCGCTGGAAATCTCCAGGCAACATTGCCTCTTCGGCGACTCTATTCTCCTGACCGATCGGCGCATCGACGCGAACACGCGCATCGTGCCGATTCCGTCCATCGATTCCCGGGAGAGCTATAGCGACTTCGTGCTAAAAAGCTCGACGCTTATGTCACGACGCCGTGGGTGCTGCTCGTGCAGTGGGACGGCTTCGTGGCCAATCCGTCCGCCTGGACGGAAGATTTCTTTTCGAGCGATTACATCGGTGCGCGCTGGCCGGCGCACCACGATGGCATGTCGGTCGGAAATGGCGGCTTCTCGCTGCGCTCGCGGTTGCTGCTCGACATCCTTGCTACCGATGAGCCCTTCGCCACGCATCCAGAGCTCGTAGAGGACGAACTCATTTGCCGCACGTATCGTCCGCTGCTGGAGGCGGTCGGGTAGCGGCAGCGCTTTACCGTGCCACCGCCCCCTGAGAACCGGACATGCGGGTCACCCCG
>LFJI01000318.1 GCA_001235855.1 Candidatus Burkholderia brachyanthoides | reverse complement strand
AATGTGTTACCCCTGTCCTGACACACCTGTTACCCATGTCTCCGGTCTGTACACGTCGATGCCCACCACGCCGTGCAGGTTGTACGTCGCGATGCGCAGCTCGCGCGAACGCGTCATTGTCATGGGGTTGTCTGCGATGCCGGCGTCGTGCATCGATGTCGTGAATTGACCTCGTCCGCTCGTCGCGGGGAAGAACCGTTCGGCGTAGTCGAAGGATCGCGCGGCATGTCGCCCTGTTCACGCAGACGGCTCGCGCGTTGCGCTTCGTCGCTGGCGCGCGGCTTGTCGGCATCGCCCGGTGCGCCTTCGTGCGCGCTCTGCGGCTTGTCGGCACCGCCCAGAAAGCGCTGCAACAGGATCGACAATCCGATCAATAGATCAATACCGCGAACGAACCGACGGTTGGATGCCGCAACGATGCGACGAACTGGTTCGCGAACGCCACCGTCAGGAAGATGTCGGGACCCATGCCAAGCATCGTGCCGATCATGAAATCGCGCATGCGGATGTGCGAAGCGCCCGCCACGAGATTGACGATGGCGAACGGCGCGATCGGCAGCAGCCGCAACACCACGACCGCGACAATGCCGCGCTTCGCCACACGTTCGCTCAGGCGGTTCACGCGCGCGCCGGCGAGCCTGCGCACCGTGTCGCGGCCGAGCCAGCCGCCCAGCCGGAAGCTGATCGCTGCCCGCCAGCGTGGTGCCCGCGAACGCTTAGATGCCGCCCCACGTCGCGTCGAACACGATGCCCATCGACGCGATCAGCAAGGTCTCCGGCACGGAGACGACCGCCGCCGCGACATACCCGAGCACGATCCATAGCTGCGCGAGCGGCAGTTCGTCGACATGCCGCGTCGCGTTGGTCAGCGACCCGAGATTGAGGTAATCGCCGAGCGGCGTCCAATGCCCGAGACCGACCACGCCCACGATCAGAAGCGCGAGCACACCGAGTGCCGCATAGCGTCCGATGAGCGGCCGCGTTCTTTCCTTGGGCACGAACTGATCAACGAGCTCGTCGGCGGCGATGGGCGTTTCAGGATCGGTGAGCGCATCGGGCGGAATCAACTGATCCAGTTCCGGCGAGACTTCCGGATCTAGTTCGACCAGCGTGCGATGTTCCTCGCGATTGCGCTGCAACGCGAGAATCGCGGCGTTTATGCCACCGCGCGCATCGCGTTCGCGCACGATGTCCGCGACCTCGTAACCGAGATGCTCCGCGAGCAGCATGTCGCGCATCGTCGCGATGGCGCGGCGTATACGTGCGTCCGCGCCGGCATCGATCGAGATATTGCATTCGCTGTCGAGCACCATCGAGCGATTGTTCAGGTTCGCGGAGCCGACGATCAGCAATTCGTCATCGACGATCATCAGCTTGCTGTGCACGTTGCCGATAGCCTCGCCGAGATCGGGAATGTCCGGACACATCAGCCGGTAGCGGCCGTGCCGGTCCGCCGCTCTTTCAGGAGCGTGTGCAGGCGCGCGCAGCACGCCCATCGTGACTTCCTGAAGCCAGCCGCTCTGATTGCGCGGCACCACGATGGGCACCACGATGGCGAGATCGGGGCCGTCCTCGCGCGCGCGCGATTCCGACAACGCCGCGCCGATCGACCCCGAGGTGAAGCACTGGTTCTCGATATAGATGCTGCGGCGCGCGCGATGGCATCGAGATACTGCGTGCGAATCTGCTGCACGGGCGCGCGCCCGAAATACGCAGGCTCCGTGAGCGATATGGCGATGCGTACACTGTCCAGATCGACGCCGCGCGAAGGCGGCCACGCATCCTGCGAGAGCGCCACGCGATGCGAGCGGATCGCGAAACGCCTGCCGCATGCGCACGCCTAGCGATCGCGCGCGAGCATGCCGATTTCGCGCGCGGTCTCGGCATGCCGAACGTCGTTGCGTTAGTCTCAATACTAAATATTCTATCGCGGTGCAAACCGATCTCTTTCTTCCCGACCAAGGACACGCAATGGAATTTCGACATCTGGGTAAATCGGGCTTCAAGATTCCCGTGCTGAGCTTCGGCACGGGCACGTTCGGCGGCAAGGGCAAACTCTTCGAGGCACGGGGCGACACCGATGTGAACGAAGCGCGCAAGCTCGTCGATATCTGTATCGACGCGGGCGTATCCATGTTCGACAGCGCCGACGTCTATTCGCGCGGCGCATCGGAATCGATCCTCGGCAAAGCGCTCAAAGGGCAGCGCGACAAAGCCATCATCTCCACCAAGGCGACCCTCCACTTCGATCCGGATCAGCCGAATGCGGTGGGCTCGTCGCGCTTTCATCTCATCTCATCGAAACGAAACGGTGAATACGTCGCTCAAGCGCCTGCAACCAACTACATCGATATCTTTGCTGCATAGCTTCGATGCAAAGACGCCGGTCGAGGAAACGCTTTCCACGCTCGACGATCTCGTGCGCGCGGGCAAGATCCGCTATACAGGCAGGCGAATTTTTCGGGCTGGCATCTGCAGAAGTCGCTCGATGTCGCCAATCGTTACGGCTATCCGCGCTATGCGCTATGTCGCGAACCAGACGTATTACTCGCTGATCGGCCGCGACTACGAGTGGGAACTGATGCCGTTAGGGCTCGAAGCGGGCATCGGGGCGATCGTCTGGAGCCCGCTCGGATGGGGGCGTCTCACGGGCAAGATCCGGCGCGGCGCGAAACTGCCCGAGACGAACCGTCTGCACAAGACCACCGACTTCGGACCGCCGGTGCAGGATGAATTCGTTTTCCGCGTGGTGGATGCGCTCGACGCAATCGCCGAGGAAATCGGCAAGACCGTGCCGCAGATCGCGCTGAACTGGCTCTTGCAACGTCCGACAGTAGCAACCGTGCTGATCGGCGCCCGCAACGAGGAACAGTTGCGTCAGAATTTCGGCGCGGTAGGCTGGAACCTGACGCCCGAACAGATCAGTCGGCTCGACGAGGCGAGCTATCAGCGGCCCGCTTATCCGTACTGGCATCAGCAGGGCTTCAGCGAACGCAATCCGTTACCGGCGTGGTCGATGCCGGAATGAATGACCTTGCGGTCCGGCGCACAACACGCCGGACCGTACCGGAATCCTGCCAATCGACTGTATCGGTACAGTACAGATCGATCGCCGTACACTTGACGCACTCGTCTTCGTTTTTTCCGTTTGCGCCATGCCCACCACCATGCTTCTCGACTTCCTGCCCGCCGCCGCGTTGTTCGCGCTCGCCACGAGCATCACGCCCGGTCCCAACAACACCATGCTGCTCGCCTCGGGCGTAAATTTCGGCCTCAAGCGCACGGTGCCGCATGTGCTCGGTATCAGCGCCGGTGTCGCCCTGCTGATGCTCACCGTAGGTCCTAGGTCTCGCGCAGGCGTTCGAGCGCTTCCAGTGGCTCTATACAGTGCTGGAAACGGCGAGCGTCGTGTATCTGCTTTATCTCGCCTGGGAAATCGGTACGTCGTCGACCGTGCAGATGCGTGACGGCGAGCGCCGTCTCATGCGCTTTCACGAAGCGTTCGCGTTCCAGTGAATCAACCCCAAAGCCTGGATGATGGTTCTGACCGCCGCGTCCACGATTCATTTGCACACGAGTCTTTCGCTCAACGCGGCGCTCATGGCGTGTGTGTTCGTGGTGATCGGGCTACCGTGCATTCTCGCGTGGGCCGCGTTCGGCATGTCGCTGCGGCGCTTTCTCGCCAATCCACGTGTGCTACGCACCTTCAATGTGACGATGGCCGTGCTGCTCGTGGCGTCGCTCTACCCGATCGTCGCGCACTTCTTCGGATGATGCCCTGCCTTGCACGAACCTTGAAAACATCGCGACAGGCAAAACGACAGGCAAAACGTCTGATTATTTTTTTCATCCTCTTTTTTGCGCAGCCGGCCCTGTGCATACTGGTCCTCACGCGCCGGCCCGCACAACGCGCTGTCTCGCTTGCGAGAATCGCAACATCGCCAAGATCGGGACGCGTCTTTTTCGAGCCGATCCGGTCTTGTCCATCGTTGCCGCTCGCGGATTCGCCTTGCAGCTCGAGCGAATCCTCTAAGCGGCTTTCGTCCGGCGCGTACGTGCCTTGCCTGCTCGTTGGGTTCGCGCCGATTTTCGGCGCGGCTTTGAAACCCGTCCGAAGGAGCAATGAAATGAACGTGTCCCACCCCATGGTCGAGTGAGAGAAAGAAAGGGTGGATCCT
>LFJI01000317.1 GCA_001235855.1 Candidatus Burkholderia brachyanthoides | reverse complement strand
CGATACGATCAGCTTGAAGGGGCGCGGCAAAAGGAGCTAAATGTGTTACCCATGTTTCCGGTCTGTACATCGATGTTCGGCTTTCAGCGCATCGGCGATCTCATTTTCGCTACGGCCGATCAGCGTTCGCGCGGCTTTCTCATTGGCGCGACGTCGGGACGCACCACGCTCGGCGGCGAGGGCTTGCAGCATCAGGACAGCACGAGAGTCATGTGACGGCATCGACGGTGCCGAATTGCCGTGCTTACGCTCCGGCGTTCGCTTATGAAGTCGCGCTCATCGTCGATGAAGGCATGCAGGAAATGATGGTGCGTCAGCGCGACGTGTTCTATTACATGACCGTGACCAATGAGAACTATGCACAGCCTTCGGCGCCCGGCGGCACGATGAACGACGCGACGCCCGAAGGCATCTTGCGCGGCATCTATTGCATCGACGAAAACGCGCGCGATGCGCAAGTGCAACTGCTCGGCTCGGGCGCGATCCTCAACGAGGCCATTGCCGCACGCGCGATGCTGAAACAGGACTGGAACATCGATGCCGCGGTGTGGAGCGTGACGAGCTATACGGATCTGCATCGCAATGGCGCGGCTTGCGAGCGGGTCGCGCGCCCGGAGGACGATGCGCCCGCACCGTTCGTGACGCGTGCGCTCGACGTATCCCACGGACCAGTGATTGATTGCCGCGACGGATTATGTCCGCGCGCTGTCGGAATTGATCCGCGCTTATGTGCCGTACCACTA
The DNA here is from genome assembly GCA_001235855.1 of Candidatus Burkholderia brachyanthoides. GTDB lineage: Bacteria > Pseudomonadota > Gammaproteobacteria > Burkholderiales > Burkholderiaceae > Caballeronia > Caballeronia brachyanthoides. Next base: position 3,447 of record LFJI01000317.1, on the reverse strand, counting down.
TGTCGCGCTCGGCACCGATGGTTTCGGACGCAGCGATACGCGTTAGGCCTTGCGTAAATTCTTCGAGGTGGATCGCGTGGCGGTCGTGCTGGCGGCATTGAAGTCGCTGGTGGGTGAAGGCGCGATCGAACGTGCGGTGTTCACGGCGGCGCGTCAGAAGTACGGCTGTGCGCAAGAGGTGACGCCCGCGCCCTGGACGCTTTGAGAAAGTTATCCGGATCGGGTGCGGACCGCGTCTAGCAGGGTCCGCACTTCGTCGTCACTCGTCTGCTCGAAGTCGTCATAAAACTGGCCGACGCTGAAAAAGCGTTTCGGGCGCATCACACATACGCATTCGTCGACGAGACTTGCGATGCACGTTTGCGAATCCGCTGGCCCGGACCGGCAAGGCCGCGACGACGCGTGCCGGATGTGCTTCACGCAAGGACATCACGGTGGCCCGCATGGTGGCGCCGGTTGCCATGCCGTCATTCGACCACGAGCGCGATTCGCCCGAGCACGTTTAGCGGCGCTCGAGTGCCACGATAAAGCGTTTCGCGTCTGGCGAGTTCTTCGCGCTCGCGTGCGATCACATCGTCCAGCGCTTGTTTGGAAACGCCGGCGTAGTCGACGATGCTCTCGTCGAGATAGAACGCACCGCCTGATGCGATGGCGCCCATGGCCAGTTCGGGCTGCGTGGGCACGCCGAGTTTTCGCACCACGAGGACATCGAGCGGGGCGTCGAGCACAAGCGCGATTTCGTAGGCGACCGGCACGCCTCCGCGCGGCAGCGCGAGCACGCTGACATCGGCCTGATTGGCATAGCGTGTCAGATGCGCCGCCGCGAGTTCGCGGCCGGGCTTCTCGGCGATGCGTAAATGAGGAACGCATGAGGATTGCTTTGCCGATTTTTCATGTCGAGTGTTCAGCATACGCGCCTAACGTGTGGTGCTTGGGTTGCCAGCCTTTGTAATGAAAATGATAAGAATAATTTGGTGCATCACATGCTTCAGAAACGGGCATTGCACCAATATGGTTCTTTGAGTGAGGTGTTACAGCCTCTTATATGCACCATTATTTTCTTTAGACGGCTTGAAGTTGCACCGTATCGAGGCTAAGTGATCCAAGATGGCCCGGAACTTGCGCTATTCCGCACCTTTCGATCCCACGAGTCCACTCATACAGGCATTTCAGTCCGGAACCGACACGCTTTTTCTTCTTTTAGACGCCGCCATGGTGCTTGCAATGCACGCGGGCTTTGCTTGGCACGGTGCGCCGGGAAAACCAGGTCAATGCGCTCGTCAAGATTCTGGTGGACTTCGCAGTGTTCACGCTCGCGTACTTTTTTATCGGCTACAACATCACGTATGGCGTGCAATTCATCACAGTGCGGACATTCTCGCCGAACACAACACAACGGCTATGCGCTCGTGCGCTTCTTCTTCCTGCTGACCTTCGCGGCGGCGATTCCGGCCATCGTGTCAGGCGGTATCGCCGAGCGTTCGAAGTTCAATCCCAGCTATTCGCCACTTGCGCAATCGTCGGCTTCGTTTTTATCCGCTGTTAGAGGGCGTTGGCATGGAACGAGCGTGTCGGCATTCAGGGGTGGCTCGCACACACCTTCGGCGCACCGTTTCATGACTTCGCAGGCTCGGTAGTCGTACATGCCTTCGGCGGCTGGGTCGCCTTGCCCGCCGTGCTGCTGCTTGGGCCGCGTCATGGGCGCTATCACAAGGACGGCCAGATCGCGGCGTATCTGCCGTCGAGCATTCCGTTTCTCGCGCTCGGCGCATGGGTATTGGCGGTCGGCTGGTTCGGCTTCAACGTGATGAGCGCGCAAACAGTCGACAAGATCAGTAGTCTGGTTGCCGTGAACTCATTGATGGCGATGGCGGGCGGCACGCTTGCCGCATGGTTCGCCGGCTGCAACGATCCGGGCTTCACCTATAACGATCCGCTCGCGGGCTTCGTCGCCGTGTGCGCGGGGTCGGACTTAATGCATCCGTTGGGCGCATTGATCGTCGGGGCAGTCGCGGGCGTGCTTTTCGTACAGATGTTCACTTGCGTGCAGAACCGCTGGCGTATCGACGACGTGCTCGGCGTGTGGCCCTTGCATGGCATGTGCGGCGCATGGGGCGGCATCGGTGGTATTTCCATCTGGTCGCAATGTATCGGCACGGTGGGCGCGGTCGCACTGGCGGGCGGTACGGCCGTCCATGGCGCGATCAAGATGACAGTGGGGCTCAGGCTGGATCGCGAAGAGGAATTCAATGGGGCTGATCTCGCCATCCATCGCATTTCATCCACGCCGGATCTGGAAATGGCGGGCTAAGCCGCCTCGAGTTGACTAAAGCATTGGCGTTCGCTTAAAGCTAGACTTGAGCGGCTTTGTACTGAGACTCTCGCCCAAGGGAATGCCATGCCGATCGATCATTCGACCCGTCAACGCGCGATCATCAAGGAACTCAAAGTCGCGCCGCAATTCGACGCGCAAGCGGAACTAGAGACCCGTGTCGCGTTTCTCGCGGATTACCTCGAAGCGGTCAAACTCAAGACATACGTGCTCGGCATAAGCGGCGGCGTGGATTCGTCCACGGCGGGGCGGCTGGCGCAACTCGCCGTCGAACGCCTGCGCGCGCGGGGCACGGAGGCACGCTTCACCGCGATGCGCCTGCCTTATGGCGAGCAGCGTGACGAAGCGGACGCACAACGTGCGCTCGCCTTCATTCAGCCCGACGAAACGCTCGTGGTGAATATCAAGCCCGCCTCCGACGCGATGCTCGCGTCGCTCAATCTATCCGGGGCGTGCTACATGGACGAGAAGCACGAAGACTTCGTGCTGGGCAACATCAAGGCGCGCGAACGCATGATCGCGCAATACGCGGTGGCGAGCGCGCGCGTGGGCGTGGTGATCGGGACCGATCATGCCGCCGAGTCCTTGATGGGATTTTTTACCAAGTACGGCGACGGCGGCGCGGATGTCTTGCCGCTTTACGGCCTGAACAAGCGTCGCGTGCGCGCTTTGGCGAAGCATATGGGCACGAGTGCCGAGATCTGCATGAAGGTGCCGACCGCCGATCTTGAAACACTCACGCCGCTCAAGCCGGACGAGGACAGCTACGGCATAAGCTATGAGGACATCGACGATTTCCTTGAAGGCGTGCCGGTTTCCGACGAAGTCTATAAGACGATCTATCGCTTTTACGATGCGACCCGCCATAAGCGTGCATTGCCCGTGACGATCTACGACCAATGCCCGAATGCTTGAGTAAGGCATGGCGGGTGTTCGATCCGAGGCATCAAGCCCGTCACCTGAAACCAAGCACCAAATCGCGGCATCACGCAATCGCGCTCTTTGCCGGTTGACGTAGATCGTCTAATGAAAATAAAATATCCGATTAGAATAGTGCTGTTGTGAACTGACCCCGCAAAGTTGGACAGTTATTCGGCTAGGCCGCTGAGGGCTGG
>LFJI01000316.1 GCA_001235855.1 Candidatus Burkholderia brachyanthoides | reverse complement strand
GCCGTGCTCGCCTGCGCCTTTGGAGCGCTGCTGAAAATGTGAACAGAACCTAGTCAAAAGAGGAATGAGTTGCGCTCGCCTGCTCTATCGGCCCCGATGCGCTAAAGGAGCGTGTATGAGCGTACTGATCGCAGTCCCGATTCCGGGTCGGTTGCAAGGTCGGGATCGACCGTGGACGTACATGGAGTGTCATCGGCGAGCCCGTCCTGTGGGCGATCGTTCGCGAACCCAGGTCGATCGCCACGCTTGCCCGCGAAGCTGATCTGCCGCACCCAGGTCATTATTGCATCCATTGCGCGATTGATGCGCTTTCGTCTCGTCGAAATCACGCTGAGCGGCAACAGTGTCACCTTCCGCGCAAGCGAGTACGGATTCAGGACCGTGGCCAGTGGCGAGCCCCTCCCATCTTTTCCTAAGCGCATTTCGCAACGCGTCAGCTTTGTCATTGAGGCCGCAACGGGTGATTTCTTCGGCTCTCCGGAAAAACGTGTGGAATGAGGTAACGCATGAAGGCTGTCTACGCTGACCCGCCATACCTTGGATGTGGCACAAAGCACTACGCTGCGCATCACGCACAAGCAGGCGAATATGACGACCCCCAAGCCCATCGACGCCTGATTGAACGTCTCAGCGACGAGTTTGACTGTTGGGCTCTTAGCCTTCATGAGCCGTCGCTGCGCACGCTGTTGGCAATGTGCCCTGAGGATGTCCGGGTCGCATCTTGGGTGAAGCCATTTACGGCATTCAAAGCCAATGTGATACGTGCTTGGGCATGGGAGCTCGTTCTTCAGGTTCCATCGTCCTCGAACGAGGTAGCAGGACACGTGGCGAGATTTCGTTAGCGAGCCGATTGCGATGAAGCGAGGTTTCCCGGGAGCAAAGCCCGAAAAGTTCTGCTTTTGGGTCTTCGAGGGACTCAATCTTGAACCGGAAGATGAGTTCCACGACCTGTTCCCTGGAAGCGGCGCGGTAAGTGAGGCGTGGGAGAAGTGGAGGCGCAGAAACGATGTGCCAAAATCCCTCGAGCTCAACTTCGCGTAATCCTGCATGACTGACATTCTCGACCTCCCCGACTGGGAGCCGTTCGCCGTTCGCACCGAAGATGGCGAATACATCATCTCGGCCGACGACACAGTTTTTCCGGCAGCGTGTCAAAAATGTGGCGTAATTGGCCGAGTTTATAAGCACGGCCCCAAAATGATCACGCTTAGAGATAGCCCTATCAGGGGCTGTCCGGTGAGCATCGAGGCCACGCTCAACGATTCCGATGCCGTGACTGCGGCGGTACGTTTATCCAGCCGCTGGGCGGCATCCATCCGGCCATGCGGATGATGTCCCGGTGCGTTCAGTACATTGAGGAACAGTACCTGCGGGATACCTTCACCAGCATCGCCGAGCATGTCGGCTGCGACGACAAGACCGTCCACACGTTGGCCGGCGACTACATCAAGCGCCTGAACGGCTGAATATAAGCCTTGGTTGCCTGAGTGGCTGGGCATGAACGAGACGCAGATTGACGGCAAGTTGCGCTGCATTCTCACGGACGTCGTCAACCGGGTTCCCATTGACATGTTGCCCGACCGCGCGCGATAAGTCCACGGTCACTGCATGTACCGTGAGTTTGCCGACAGCGGCGTGCAGTTCCGGCTTGGGCGTTGGCTATGTCAGCGTCGGATAGATACTCCCCAGGGGGGGCGGCTTAAATCTTGGACTGGTCTTATGCTGCGATTCCGAGACTCTCCCGGTATTCAAGCGGGCTGAAAGAGCCGAGCGAGACCTTAATCCGCTTTGCGTTATACCAGCGGATGTAGGCGTCAACTACCTCAATGAATTGCTCAACGGTCTTGAGCCGCCCGAACGGAAAGTGCTAGTCATGGCTCACAGCCTTCCACATGATTTTCAGCAGAGCCATATTTTGCAATGTTGAATAATAATATTTGAACCCAAAGGATTCCGCCATGACGCAAGCGCCGGTTGCACTGCCGACCATTCCCGCCGACGTGCGCGAGCGCATCATTGCCACAGCCAACGAGCTGTTCGAGCAGTCGGGCCGTGCCACGATGCCAACTGTTGATACCGTGCGCCGGCAAGCGCGCGTAGACATGAAGAACGCAGCCAGCGCGGTTATGCGTGAGTGGCGCAGGCCGCGCCCGTGGCTGTCAGCGTGCCGGAAGTCGTGCAGCAAGCCAGTTCGGCGGCCGTGGCTGCGATCTGGCAGCAAGCGCAGGAACTCGCGAACGAGAGCTTGCGCAACGCTCAGGCCGCTTGGGAAACCGAGCGGGCCGAACTCGACGGCATGCGCGCCGAGCTAGCCGAGGCGTTCGAGCACCAGACCGGCGAGTTGGACGCGGCCGGCAAGGCGCTTGCGGCCGCTTACTCGGACGCCGAGCAGCAGGCGCAAGAGCTGGCCGCTACGCGCCAGCAACTGGCCGAGGCAATTAGCCGTGCCGATAAGGCCGAGGCCCGCATTACCGAGATCGAGCACCGGGCTGCCGATCTGCGCGCCGAGCTGGATCGATCTCACGCCGACGCCGACCGCTTGCGGGCTGAACAGGTTGAGGCTCAGAAGAAGGCCGCGAGCGAGATTGAGGCGGCCCACGCGGCCACGGAGGCCACGCGGGCCGAACTGGTGAAGGGTGCACAAGCCAAGGCGGAGACGCAGGCAGAGGCCCACGCCGAGCAGCGCAAGCAAGCAAGCAAGCGGCGCAGGAGGCCCACCGAACCGCAGAGCGATTGACCAAGACGCAAACCGAGCGCGACGAAGCGCAAAAGGCTACCGCCGAGGCTCGCGAGCGGGCCGGTCAGTTGGAGGCTGTGCAGCAGCAGAACGCCGCGTTGCTCGCCGCGTTCAAGCAGGAGTGGGACGGCAGTGGGAAGGGCAAGCGGTAACTTGCAGAAGATTAAGGGGAACTCTTGCCCGGCTTCGGCCGGGCTTTTTCATGGGCGACGCGCTTAGCAAGCGCGGGCCGGATTCGCGGTGTATCAGCGCCAGCGTTCTTGCCGAGAATGGGGGTGCCGTTACCCAGCGGCCACCGCTGGCGACCCGTGGATAACGGCACCGCGCCCCTGCCTCTTGCAGGCCGGGTGCTTCCCCTTTTTGCGCGCGCCTCGAATGCGGCCGCGCCGGTCGGTCTGCCTGCGCCCAAGTTTCTCGCATGCGAGAACAGATCGTGATTAATCTCCCTCGACGGTCTGCACAGCCTGTCGATTGTGTCGGCCGACGATAAGTACGTCATCCAGTCAGTGAATACCCGCGCATAACCAATTAGTGCCATTGCCCGCCCCGTTGTCCGTCATCCCGTCCGCTTATCTTAATGTCCGACAATCCATTAAACAAGCATGTTGCCGGACATTGTCCGTCTTGACCGCCTAATGATCGTTTTACGGACAGGCAGATGAAGGGAAGGAGGCGTTTGATATAGGCTGCATGCTAGGTATCATGTAACCAAGCATGTAATGTAAGGAGCCCATTATGCCGAAAACTCACAATCCGACGAACAAGGTCACCCGTCATCGTGACCGGCTGCGCGCAGCCGAGTACAGGCCAGTGCAGTTTTGGGTGCTCGATACCCGCTCGCCCGAGTTGGCCGCGATGCTCAGCCGCCAGTGTCGCAGCCTGCATGGTAATCCAGCCGAAACCGATGCTATCGGCTTCGGTAAGGCCGCCGCTGGCCTTACCGAGGGGTGGGAATGACGCAGCGTGGCGACTTGGTAACGGTGGCTCTGCCGGGAGCCTACGGCAAGCCACGGCCAGCGCTGGTCACCCAGTCCGATTTGCTTGCCGAGCTGGAAAGCGTCCTCGTATGCCCGATCACAAGCGATCTGCGCGACGTGATGTTTCGGGTCACGGTCGAGCCGAGTCTGACCAATGGCCTACAGAATGATTTCGCAGGTCATAGTGGACAAGACAGCACCGATACCTCGCGCGAAAGTCCGTGAGCCGATTGGCACGCTCGACGCAGAGCGTATGAGGGCCGTCGAACGCGCCCTCATGCTCGTTACCGGGCTAGCATAACGAAGGAAGACGAATTCCGATTTGGATGTTTTTGAGGAGTGTAACAGTGGCTACTACTACCCTTTCCCCCATCGCAGAAACGGCTCGCCTAGTACTACTGTGTCACTACTGTGTACTGTGGTGTACTGTGTCGTAAGATCCCTGGCATTATAGGAGCTTCTTCATCCTTTGCATGAGG
>LFJI01000315.1 GCA_001235855.1 Candidatus Burkholderia brachyanthoides | reverse complement strand
TCAACATGACCGATCGTGCCCACGTTCACGTGCGGCTTGGTCCGCTCGAATTTACTTTTGGCCATTTTCGACTCCTAACAGGATTTTCGCACCTTGCGCTGCGCGCAACTTTCTAGACTAATACTATCTGGTGCCCATGGGCAGGATCGAACTGCCGACCTCTCTCTTACCAAGGGAGTGCTCTACCACTGAGCCACATGGGCACTACAAACCGTCACTGGAGCGGGTGAAGGGAATCGAACCCTCGTCGTAAGCTTGGAAGGCTTCCGCTCTACCATTGAGCTACACCCGCGCTGGATTCTTTTAGCGCTCGAATTCTGGTGGAGGAGGTTGGATTCGAACCAACGTAGGCGTAAGCCAACAGATTTACAGTCTGCCCCCTTTAGCCACTCGGGCACTCCTCCACAGAAAACTATTAATTATTGGATAACAACACGCCGTTGTCAAGTGTTTCTTACTGTAGAGTCGAGATGTGGCGCGGTAGTGGGTAGTGGTAGGTTCGGTTTGTCCGTTGCCGCCTCTTTCGTCTGGCCGTGCCCGAGTAACCTTGCCTTAACCCCGTTTCCACATCCCGCTCATCGAACTGGACATGCAGATTTCCTGCATCCGGCTCTCGGACATGACATCACGCCTTCCCTCCACCAGCATTACCCAGTTTCACCGGTACTACGGGCCTCTCCGTCATCCCAAGGCGCCCGGCCTTTCCCTCGCACGGGCGCCCCGGTTGGCATCCCATCCCTGACCACGCCAAGGAACTTCCTGTGGCGCGACAAACAGGATGAGAATGTCGCGGCGAGGTTGATGATGCCGATGTTGATTGACGCTGACAAGCGAATATTGATTGACGCGCACTTTTGATTGACGCGCGGCAAGCGAGCCTGCACCGTCGCGCAAAAGGCGTCAGAGGACACTGGCCTCATATGCCGCCAGCACTTCGTCTGCGGGACCGAGCATGCGCACATTGCCGCGATCGAGCCAGAGTACCTTTTCGCAAGTTTTTCGAATGGTCTCGTTGTCGTGCAATGCCAGCACGACGATTTCAGACCGCTCATGCAACTCAGCAAGGCGGCGATTCGCCTTATCTTTGAAAGAAGCATCGCCGACGCCCATCACTTCGTCGAGAAGCAGAATGTCCGCGTCGACGGCGGTCGAGATCGCAAAACCAAGCCGCACCTTCATCCCGCTCGAGTAGGTTCGAATTGGAAGATCAAGAAAAGCTTCAAGTTCGGAAAACTGGGCGATCTCCTCCTCCTTCTGCTTGATCTCGTCATCGCTCATGCCGAGCAGTAGCCCACGCAGGCGTATGTTCTGTCTGCCGGTGGAGTTTTCGTCCATGCCGAGACTGATATCGAGCAGCGGAACAGTCTTGCCCTGCTTCTCGACTACGCCTGACGACGGCGCATAGATGCCGGCCAACACACGTAGCAGCGTGGATTTTCCCGCTCCGTTATGCCCGACGAGTCCGAGACGATCGCCGGTTTCGATGCGGAACGACAACTCGTTCAAGGCACGCAGCACGACGGTTTTCGAGTCGTCTTGCGGCTCTGAACCCCGATTACGAAGCATGGCCAGCCGCTTCTTAAGCGAACGGCTTTGTACATCATAGATGGGTAGATCGAGTGACGCGTTGTTCAGATAAATGTAAGCCATTTCAAACCCAGTACGGAATCCGTCGCTCATAACGCCCGGTGAAGTACAGCGCGATCAGCCAGCCCACCACGGCGACGCCAGCCCCTACTGCCCAAGTCAGCAGACTCGGAACCGTGCCGACCAGGGACCCGCGAACCAGCTCGATGATGTAGGCAAGCGGATTGAATTCCACAATCCAGGAAAATCGATTCAGAGACGTCGGCTTGTAGATGATCGGGGTGACGTAGAAGGCGACTTGGAGTAACACCGCAACGATCTGCGGCAAATCTCTAAAGCGCGCCGACACCAGAGCCACCAGCATGGCGATCCAGGCCGCGTTCAGCACGAACAATACAAAGCCGGGAATGAACAACGGCAGCGTGCGCGGATCGCGCGTGCCAAAGATCAGGAGCAGTGCAATGACGATAAGAAAGTTATGCGCGAGTATGACCGTATTGCGCCACAATACCTGCAGGATGAAGACCGTGCGTGACGTCCGGATCTGCCGTATGTAAGTTGCGCTGCTGATATACGCTTGCGCGCCTTCGCTCACGACGGCAGAGAACATGCTCCAGAACACGAGGCTGACTGCCAAGAACGGCAGGTAATCGTGCATGTCCTGCCCGAACAACGTCCCGTACACCAGTCCAATAGACGTAACCATGACACTCGTGCTGATGGTCAGCCAGAACGGACCAATACGTGAGCGAGCATAGCGCTGCCGAATCTCTAACCAACCCAAAAGCATCCATAAGCGCCATTGGACCAGACTCTCGCGCAGATCGGAGATTGCGACGTCGACGTACATGCGTAATTGTTTTAGATGAAAAGGAATACGATGCCGCGCTGTAGAAGCTCGACAATCTGATATTATAACTGATGGGCTATAGGCAAAGCCGCATGTTGCACGACGTTACACGTCTAACGCTTCTCTACCTTCATTTCCCGCGTGCCTGAGTATGCCGATCAGCGAAAAACGATCATTGAAGGTAGAAGCGGTCGATCACCGTCGTCACGATCTGCTGATAGGCATGTAACGGCAAGGCCAGCACGGCAAGCGTAAGGAGTTGCCGGCTAAGCGCCCTGCTGTAAGATTCGTTGCCCGAAGTCGACTTGAGCTTCGGCATGGCAAGCGCGAGTAACGGGACGAGCGCCGTGAAATATCGCCCTTGCACCCCCTACACGATGAGTTGCCCGACAGGTGACAGGTGTCCAGGTGAGAAAAAGTGCAGCGAAAGTCAATGCGAAGCACGCCAGCATGGGCACGATCAGCATTAACCGCCCGCATGTTGCCTGCCTGGTCGAGCGGTTCCCGATCGAGTGACGTGACGATAAGAGGAGCCGCAGCGAACGCCACGCCGGCCGCAGTATAAAAGCTTTGCGCGAGCGGCGCATCAAGCCAGCCCAGCACGCCAATGAAGCTGACGAAATAGAACGCGCCCCAGGCACGGTAGCGTTTCGAGTTTCGATTGCGATACTGAAAACCGCCGCCGGATGATGCCACAGAAAGTCGAACTGCCCAGGAACCGATCGTGGCGCCGCCGCCGGCGTCCACGCGGGCGACTGAAACACCTTCATCGCGATCAGACTGGCCGCGCTGATCGCCACCGCTAGTGCCACACGCGTCCAGAACCGATAGCTCTCACGCGACGATACCCGCAGTCCTGGATAGAACAACAGCAAAACGAGCGCACCATAGGTCGGACTCGCCGAAGCGCATACAACGACGGCCGCGCCGAGAAACCATCGCCAGCGGCTTCGCAACACGGTTTGCAGCATGACGAAGCGCTCGAAGTACGCGATGATGAGGAAGCACAACGAAATCACCACGACTTCCTAACTGACGGAAGCCGAGATCATCAGCGTGGTCGGCAGCATGGCCAGCACCAGCAGGAAGATGAAGCACGCCGAGCGTCGTGCAATGCCAATGGCCCACGCACTCCACTCAACAGCACGCTCACCAATAGACCGATCACGCATGTCAACCGGTACGTGCTCCAGACCGTTATGTGCAATGCGCGTCCAGCCGCAACGGCAAGCGCCTGCAGGTATGTAAAGGCCGGATAGATTGCCGTGTTGGGAAAGCCTGCATCAACCGACTTGCCATCCCAATGAAGATGTCGGACGGACTCGGCCATCGCGCGGGTGGCCTTGATGTTCGGGCGAGCTTCCATCGGTTCGTAGACGCGTCTGCCCGATGTGCCGTCGTACCGATAGGCGAGCCACTGGCCTTGGGAAATCTGGATAGCCCGGTAGAAATGGTCGCGGCATCGGGTGTTGCATCGGGTGTCTGGAAGGGCGGCGTTGCGAAGGCCAGAAACAAGCCGATGGGCACCGCAAGGCACACGTATGCCTTCCACCATGAGGGTCGATCGAATTGAGCGAGGAACGTTTTGATTGATCGCATAGGCTGCCTCGCCGAGGCGCGGCCTCGCACCGTGCCGCATGCCGCCGCCCAAGGTCCGGGAAAGGGTCCTGATTGTACCGGAGCCTCGACAGACTTTAAAAAGCCAGTTCAAAAAGAGCCCGGAAGGACTGTTTAACTTTCCTCCGAAACGATTAAC
>LFJI01000314.1 GCA_001235855.1 Candidatus Burkholderia brachyanthoides | reverse complement strand
AAGTGTTACCCCTGTCCTGGAACAGGTGTTACCCATCTCTCCGGTCTATACAATCTTGGTTGCGGGGGTAGGATTTGAACCTACGACCTTCGGGTTATGAGCCCGACGAGCTGCCAGACTGCTCCACCCCGCGTCTGTCTTTTTGGACTTATGAAGGGTTCATTTTATACTGGATCGGTTCGCTACGTCAACTGGGTTCGCAACCAACTTGCAGAAACCGGCTGTATGTGATCGCCCTTCTCATCGCGCAGAGCCACTGAAGCGATGGAAGCCTCCATTGCCCGATGATGTGCACGCGACAGCCGCCCAAGCAGCGGCAGCAACGCCGATGGCCACCACCGCCCCCGCCCGCCGCGAGCCAGCCGAGCCCGTAGAACAGATGCGTGTACAGCGGCAGCGATTGCAGCGGATCGAGATTGCCCGACGGCATCTTCGCGAAGTTTGCCACCACGCTGCCGAGGTACTGCGACACGCCGGTCGCGACGAAATACGCGCCCATCATGAAGCCGCTCATGCGAGCCGGCACATAGCGCGCGATCATCGCGAGACCGAGGCCGGACACGAGCAGTTCGCCCAGCGAATAGAGCCCGTAGCCCGCGACCATGAACCACGACGACACGCGCCCGTTCACCGCATAGCGGTCGCTCATCGCGAACACGAAGAAGCCCACCGCGACGACGACGAAACCGAGCGCATACTTGGCCGCCACTGGAATGTCGCGTCCCTGGCGCGTGAGGCGCGTGTAGGCCAGCGCCAGAATCGGGCTCAGCAACATGATCCAGATCGGATTGAGCGCCTGAAACTGCACGGCGCTCCACGTGAACAGATCGTAGCCCGCGATCGAAAACAGCGGATCGACGTTGCGCAGTGCGAATAGCGTGAGCGAAGTCGACATCCGAAGTCGACATCTGCTGATAGAACACGAAGAACAGGATGACCTGCAACGTGAGGATCAGCGCGGCGACCAGACCCGCACGCTCGCCACGGTCGCACTTCTTGAGCATTTAGCCGAAGATGCCGAGAATCGCGACGCCCGCCGCGTACACGCACGACACCGCGACCACCTTGTGCTGAAGGATAAAGACCGTCGCCGCCGCGAACGCCGCGCCGCCACCCAGCACCGCGACGAGACGCGGCCAGCTCACCGGCAGATTGTCCGGCGCAGAACCGATCGCGCCGAGCGTGCGCCGCATGATCGCGAAGTTGACGAGGCCGGGCGCCATGCCGGCGCAGCACACCGCGAAGGCTGCGTGCCAGCCCCAGTGGTCCTTGATCCACGGCATCGCGAGCATCGAGAAGGTGGAGCCGATGTTCACCACGATGTAGTAGATCGTGAACGCGCTGTCGATGCGCGCGTCGTCACCTTCCTTCATAGATCCGGCGCACGAGATTCGCCGCGTTCGACTTGAACAGCCTGTTACCGACGACGATCACGCCGATGGTCATGGTGGAACGCGCACCGAGCAACTTGTCGCCGATCCAACCGTCGATCGACGGCGCGGAAAAAAACCAGCGCGGTAAATGCGCCCCAGGTGAGATTGGCGTGATCGTCGGCGAAGCCGATCTTGTCGACCATGAACAGCACGAGCAGCGCGGCCATGCCGTAATAGCCGAAACGCTCCTACATTTTTCGATCAGAAAAACCGTCGTAAACGAACGTGTCTGGGACACGCCGCTCGAGTGAGTCTTCATCTGGAAAATCCTTCAACAACGATTGGCAAAGCGGCGTGCCCCTGCGAACGCGCCTTCATTGGAATGTTTCTGCGGAGGTGAACCCAAGTACGCGATACGCGAATATCTTTCCGCGAGCCTGCGATTATTTTCGACAAACTTGCGTTTTAATTACTCAGGATAATGCTCGGCGAATGCCCAGCATTATCGCAAATCGGCCGGGCCGATTCGACCTCGAAGGCTGAAACGGTCTATGGACGTCTCGCAGCAGGCGCAAAGGCGAATTGGGAGAGACGACGGCAGGCGGCGCGCGGCGTAAAGACGCGGCAAAGAAAGGAATGAGTGATTCATCGACCGTCCGTTATCGCGTGTTCGCATCACGCTTGAGGCGTGTGAGCGAAACATCGCGGATCGCGAGCGCACAAAAGGATCGCCCTTGCGCGCATCAGTGGATTAAAGCGATTCGCAAGCTTATTGCGAATCACGCGTTGCGCATTCTGTGGATATTTATGTAGCGGTAGCGGGTCACTTCGGAATTGCCTCTAGACACTGAAACGGATTTAATACGCGCTTATCGACGATAACCGAAGGTCATAAAATTATTGCGTCATTGCGTTTTGAAAACCTATCGCGCAGCGCGGCGCTCAATTCGCCGGACGGCGCACGAATGCGAGCATTACGCCGAAATCGATCATCAGCGCGCCGCTCATGCGATTGAACCATTTCAGCCCGCGCGCGCCACGCGACAGGTTGCCGAGCCGCGCGCCCAAAGCCGCGTAAATGACGATCGTGACCACTTCGAGCGACAGAAAAATCGCGCCAAGCGTCGCGAAGCTCGTCGCGTAAGCCGCAGGATCGACGAACTGCGGGAAAAACGCGGTGAACACGAGAATCGCCTTCGGATTGCCCGCAGCGACCAGAAACTCCTGCCTGGTCAGCCGCGCGAGACTCGCCGGGACGTCATTCGCGCGGCCTTCCTCGCGCGCGACGAACACCGGTCCCGAGCGCATCAGCTTCACGCCGATCCAGACGAAGTATAGCGCGTCCGCCAGCTTGATGACGGTAAAACAGTGTCTGCGATGCGAGCAGCAGCGCGCCGAGTCCCAGACCGGCGATGGCGATCATGATCGCGAACGCGACGATCCGCCCGGAGGATGCGAGTACCGACGCCCGCACGCCATCGCGCGCGCCGTTCGACAGCGACAGCACGTTATTCGGCCCAAAAGCCATGTTGATCGCAAAGCACGCGGGAACGAACAGCGAGAGCGTCTGAAAAGACATGATCAGGCGGCGCCAGTAGACCGAGTGTCTCAAGGTAACAGATCGGCCGTTGGCTTTACGGGCATACGGACACGGCGCGCTTTAAGAATCGAAACGCTCAAGCCCACTCATCATCGAATCCATGTCACAGAAAACCGTTGCCATCGTCACCGGCCACACGCGCGGCCTCGGCGCCGTCATCGCCGACGCGCTGCTCTCGCGGGATGCCAGCGTGCTAGCGCCGACCTCGCCGCGTGCTTCGCCGGCAAGTTGCTGGAAGTCGAACTGGATCTGTCCGATCTCGCCGCGCTCGACGCTTGGCTTGCCAGCGACGCCCTGCCGCGCCCCCTCGCCGATGCCGATCGCGTGCTGCTCGTCAACAACGCGGGACTGCTCGCTGCTCGCGCCTGTCGGCAAGCTCGCCAGCCAGGACACGGGCGCGATCGCCCGCGCCGTCAGCGTCAACGTGGCCGCGCCGCTGATGCTCGCCGCCGCGTTCGCCCGCGCACAGCGCGCATATCACGGACCGGCGCATCGTCCATGTGTCGAGCAGCGCAGCGCGGCGCGCAATACCTATCCCGGCTGGAGCGTGTACTGCGCGACCAAGGTCGCGCTAGATGCGGATAGCGGACTGCGGATCTGCAGCGTAGCGCCCGGCGTGGTCCATACGGACATGCAGGCGGAGATTCGCGGCACCAGGCTGGACCGCTTTCCACTGCGGGAACGCTTCGATGCGCTCAAGCGCGACGGACAACTCGCGAGTGCTTCCGCGCGCCGACGCAGCGCATCGGCGGCTTTTTCGAGCGTTTTGACGAGCGCGTCGCGTTCGGGCAGGCGTGTGCCTCGGGCGAGTCTGCGGCTGCGCAAGCGCTCGCTGTAGGCAACGGCCAGCAACTCCTCGAAATCGATCATCGTGCGAAGGGCGGAATCAGCGAAATCCGAGCTTAGCAGACGCATGCTACGCACCCGCGAAGGCTCAAGGCATGGGAACGCGCGTTGCCTGATCGATGGATATCGCAACCGAACGAGGCAAGGAGCGAGTCATGAATCCATCGACGGAGTCTTCATCCGGCGGCGCGAAAATCATCGGCAAGGGCGCGCGGCGACCGCCGCCGGCCCCGGTTCCGACGTGATGGCCGCGAGCACGCTGGACGGCAATTCGGTGTTGAGCAGCGACGGCCACGACGTGGGATCGCTCAAGGACATCATGCTAGGTTCTGTTCACATTCTCAGCAGCGCTCCAAAGGCGCAGGCGAGCACGGC
>LFJI01000313.1 GCA_001235855.1 Candidatus Burkholderia brachyanthoides | reverse complement strand
GGAAGACCAAGCGTCGCTATTTTGGAGCGCTGCTGAGAATGTGAACAGATCCTAGTGCCCACGATGTCCTAGGTGGGCAGTGCAGTTTCTGAGTGCCTCTGGCACGCGCAGGCTGAGCAGCTCGGCGATCCGTCCAAAAACATACCTTGGCAAGCAGCAAATCGTACAATTGTGCCCATATGCCCGCATTCTGCCAGTTTTTCATTCGCCTTCAGCAAGTCGAGCCTGAGCCGAAGCCCAGTTCTTGAGGTATCTTGAGGTGTATGTTACTCCAACTCCAACGGATTCCGGTGCTGAAAACGTAAAGGATTCCGTTGAGTGCCGCGCGATCTCTAACGCGAGGACGACCGGGATCACTCGCCGCACGAGGTGTGCGGCAATAATGGTTCAATCAGCTTCCATAGTGCGTCGTCAATACCGGCACTCGCACCGCTGAGTTTCCGTTGTCCAAGACTTTCGTTTTGGTCTTCATTTGACTCTCTGAATCTATTACGCACGACATCAACATGATCTCTTATTTTTACCGTAAAGGTAGTTGTACCCTTGCAAATCTACATAGTCGAGTTGGTGATGTCGTGCTCTCTCCTTCGCAAGAATAATGTCCGCCAGGATCGAACGGCCCTTAGCACGCGAGCGAGACTCCTTCAGTTTTCCCGGTCAGAGTCCGATTTGAACACCCCCGAGATGCTTTGCCTCGTTAGACGGTGTACCGCTAACTGGCCCAACTGGCAGTCCCTGTGAACCAGCTTCTTGTAGAAAGATAGGACTCACGTCGACAGCTTGTAACGTAAGGTTGTCACCCGTTAGCTGGATCGGAGCCGCGTAGCTTTCGGAAAATGCAATTACTTTTTGTCCCGGCCAAGGATTGCGAACTATCAATTTTACGTTTGACGACGGCTCTATGACCACGGTTAAGGGAACACCGTGACGGACTTGCACATCGACTTTAGTCATGCCACGGACGAACACTGTGCCGTCGTAATCCCAATTGACCGGCGTTGCGGGAGCAATTCTTATAACTCCGTCGTAGTCTTGTACCAGTGACTCTGCCAAAGTGGCTGCAACAATACCAACTTGTTCGAGATATGGCTCCACTCCAATGAACAGTGCGAATCCGTTAGGAAATTTTTGATAACGCCTTGTTATCGATACCAGCGTGCTCTCAACCTCTGCAGGCATTTTTAATCTCGCTGCATCGATTGGGTCAAAGCTCCAGTCGTTGTTGGCGTTGTTCTTTCGCTTGAGGTAAGTTCTTTGCGCTAGCGCAAAAAGAGGAGACATGTCGCCAATTTGATCGTAGGGCCACACAGGCTCTAGCCCGATATTTTCGGAGTTGTGCGTCGGTGCTCCCGGCTGATAGGAATCAGCAATCACATCTTTACCGGACGCATCTGCATCAGGTGAAAGCAAGCTTAATGTGCCCGACGTTCCCGTGCGTGGATAATCCGGGATTCGAGGCAACGCGGTCGCTACGGCAGTCTCCAAATCTGCGTCAACAGTTCGATTCGGAATGCTTTTAATGACCGCATTCGCATTCAATAAGTCGGTGTATAACGTTCTGGCAGCGACGATGTCTGTGGTCGAATCGCGCACGTCCCACTGCGTTTCATGAGCGTTCGTCGAAACGGTATGGAGCAACCCATCTGTACCCTGGCTCTCATAGGCAAGAAGGAAGCGGGCAGCAGAGGCAATCACTGGGTAATTGCGTTGCAGAAATGTCAAATCGTTTGTCGCGAGATACTGTTTCCAAATGAAGTGGGAAACCTCCCCTCCCGTAGAGAGGGTCCTTGCATTATAGGCAGCCGGTGCAATGGCACTGCAGTTTGATACCATCCCTCCCCCGTTGTGAATTTGCAGTCCATTTCCATTGAATCGCATCGTTTCGGGGACGCATACGCCTGGCCGGCCGGCCAAGTTAGATGAAGTCCACTGCGTAATGTTATTCAGGTTGACGCGATAGAGACTAAAGTACGGTGCGTTAAGATCGCCGAGGCCTGCTGACAAGTTCGCAGCGGTCTGCATTCGTAGGTTCCAATGCCAATAGGCCGCTGGATCCCAGCGATGATAGTCCTGCAACGAGGAAAACAAGTCAGCAACGCCTGCTTGGGAACCAGGGAACGTATCTTTACTCTGAGCTTCCGAGCTGTACAGATAAATGTTGCGTAGGTTCTCCATATACTCACCACTGCCGTCTTGCGAATTAATTCTGATCAGACCAGCGCGCTTCCAGAACGCATTCCACGACTGCACATGAGCGGAAGCGAGCACATCGGTGGTGGTGCTGGCGGCAAGAGACGCGACTGGTTGACTTCCGTCGTAGTGGGGAGCACCTACGATTATCCTGAAGCTCCCGTCAGCGTTCGGCGTGAAGGTTAGAGTCAGACTGCTAGTGACCGGCGTCAAGCCGGAGGAACCGACGGATGCAGTCACTGAGTCGAGACTGCTTGGATCCACCTTCGTTATCGGAACCGATCTGGTGACTTTGGCAGACACGTTGTGCGCCATAACACGCACAGTCGCTAGTGATCCAAACGCTTGGCCGGAGCCACCGTATGAATCACCCGCGACACCGTCTATCCACGATTCGGAAAGCACCCCGATCGTGCCGATCGTCGTCGCCGTTGGTGTTCGCGGACTCCATAACTCCAAGACCGCTGTCTGCGGCTCTGTTGGATTCGCTCCAGTCACGTCTATGATGAACGCATCGGTGTCCGGCTGCATATAGGCTGTAGCGGTCATACCTCCTCCAGCCTCCCGAAACTCTCCATTATAAAGGTCTAAGACCCCCTTGTAGTCCGAGGCTTTCGTAATCTTCGCTAGTCCAGGCACAACAATCTGCCCCGGTGAGAGCCGGTTCGGCAGCGTGTCTGAGCGGTTCAATTGAGCGGTCAAGCCGGCTTCTGACCAAACCGCCGCACCTAAGCGGCCATTACCAAGAGGCATTGCCTCAGACCGGTTAACGTTGGGTACGCTTAGAACTATGTTGGAGCGGCTGACAACCCCACTCACGTCCACCGCAAATCGCTTCCCGTCCCAGGCCCCGGAGACCGGAACAGGAGTGGCCGACGATCCCGGTGACGAAGCGCTTCCGCCGTTCGACGCAGACGTAGAATTTGCCGTGTTTTTCGCACCGTTTGTATCCCCGCCGCATCCGACGAGTGTAATAGCTATTACGCATGACATTAAACATGCGAGTCCGCTTTTAGACATTCTAGTCTCCTCGTTTCTATTTATTTACGGCAATTCAACGCACCGCAATACGTTACTTCATAGGCGCCGATGAAGGTCGCAGACCATCTAATTCGGCCAAAGCGATTCCTTGCTTCGGTAGTGATTTTGTGAAACACTAATATTCATTCGCAAGATTCGCAAGCGTGGCATCGTTAATCATCTTTTGCGCGATCGTCCGAACCAATCAATCAGTTTGTAAGATCTGACGCTAGCACACGTCTGCACACGCTATTCTACGATATGAGAAAATTTGAGATACGCCTCAATCTAATTGTTGCTAAAAGAAATTGGCGAACGTGCACTCTTGCAAGGCGTGGCTAGATGGTTAGTCAGACACTTTTGACGTCTACATTCAATGGAGCCATCCAATGTCCTAAAAATTGAATTCAAATGTTTTAGAAAATGCACCGCACTTCCTACTAACCCTTATTTTTATACAAAAACAGAACTACTCGTTCGGATAGCGCAGCGACCGAAGTTATTCCAGTGAACCTACCTGAAAACTGCAAACGGACCCTCGATCGCCTCGTTCATCAAGCCCACAACGCGTCGTTGAAGGGCGAATCAATGTGAAAGACAAACGCCGAGCAGCCCTCCGCATCCTGGTCATGATCACCGCGCAATACCACCTGCCAAACCGATCACGTTCGCCGAAACGCCTGATCATTATTACCGAGATCCACAAATATCCGGTTAAAGATACGACGCCTGATGACTGGGCCGTGTTTTTGGGGCCTGTTTTCCATGCGGCTACGTTTGGGGAGCGCGGCTATGCCTGCAATTTTATCCTTGCGTTGCTTTTGAGACTTGTGCGCTTTTTGTCTAGAAACCAGGGTAACCCGAAGTGATCGGCACGATGAACAGCAGTAGATTTGCCCAGCGGGTCAGACATAGGACAACAGGTGACAGAGGGAGCCGGAGCTAAAGTCAGAAGTGGGTGTAAGGGGGAGTTGAGGCGGGAAATTGAAGGCGGT
>LFJI01000312.1 GCA_001235855.1 Candidatus Burkholderia brachyanthoides | reverse complement strand
CATAGACCCGCATCCGCCAGCACCACTCCGTTCGGGGCACCGCTTTGCCGTGCTTTGCGCAGTTGTTTAGTAGGGCGCGATGCCCGCTTCACCGCTCGTTTGGCTCACGTCCTGCGTGCCGCTCAGATCGACCTTGTAGACGCGCTTGAAGGCGGCGCTGGAGTTGTCGCTGAGACCTTTGCCGTCGCGTTCGTCGAGCAGCAGCGTGTGATCGTTCACGGCGACGATATCGCTGATGGTCGGATACTTCGGCTTGCTGCTTGTGCCGATATTGGTGAGCGGATAAGCGAACTGGGTCGATTTGCCGCTGCGCAGATCGATGCGCAGGATGTGCGTGTAGCCGCCGTTGGTGCCGCCGTCCTGAATAAGCGGGCTTTGCATCACGCCGTAAAGCGTGTCGCCGTCGGGCGAGATCGCGAGGCCTTCCATACCCTTGTTGGCGACGCGCCCCGAGGTGTTCTTGCTGATCTCGTCGTCGCCGGTGGGCGCGAGCGTCGTCACCGCGAACGATGCCGGCACCCGCACGACGCCGATGCGCTCGCCGGTGCGCCGATCGAAGCGGTAGATATACGGCCCGTACTCGTCGGAGATAAAGACGCTCGCGCCGTCCCGCGACACGCGGATGCTTTCCGGATCGAAGCGCGCATCGAGCGGATAGGTCGAGGTCTGCGCCGGCGTAAAGTTGTCCGATCGGCCGGTGAAGAAATGCGTGCGATACGTCGCGTTCAGCGCGGGCACGCCGTTGGGCACGTTGTACGCGGTGCCGTCACCGTAGACGAGCGGTTCACGCGTATGCAGCAGCGTGGTGTCGAGCAGATTCGGCGTTAGCGTATAGGGCAGCTTGCCGCCGTGGTGCGACGGTTCGAGCATCATGCTCAAAGTCTAAAAACGGTTGATGTACGACGCGGTGTCGTCGATCGCGCTGTTGTACGAGATCGAGTTCGGGCCGCGATCCGGCACGGCGAGAAAGGTGTCGCAGCCGGCGTAGGCGAGGCCCGATCCCAGCCCACCGAAAAGATTGCCCGGCGCGCCGTTTTCGAGCGGTTACTCTACTCAACTGGCCGACGGCGATCAGATCGACGCTCGCCCAGACGGAGGAGCAGGCGGCGGACAAAGCGGTTACGGCGAGCGTGAGCTTCAACGAACGGACAACGTGCGGCACGAACCATGGCGTCTCCTGCGATCGGTCGATTGGACGGCGTGCGCCGCGCACATCGCGGCACGGTGGGAAACCGGGTGGTCGGATCGCTTGACGCTGGCAGGAGAATGCGAGCGAGATTACCGACGTGCGCGGCGCATCACGCGGTCACGGCGACAAATTGCTTTCTCCCACGCTTCGGCGCGCTTGCTTCTGGCTTCGATTCGACCCCGCGCATTATTACGATTGCGCGGTGACGTTTGTATGACTAAGTAAGCGGCGCGGAGGTATGGGTAGAGCAGGGCAGCGTTACTGGCTGATCTTGCCGGTCGCGTCGTTACCGTGCGACGGCGCTTGCGACGTCCCCGACGACATGCCCTGTTCGCGTTGCTGCATGAGCGTGCCGCTGTCCGACGATCCCGGCTGCATGCCGCTGCGCGACGAGTCGTTCATGCGGGCGCTCGGCGTCACGCTTTGCGGCCGTTCCTGCATGGTCTGTGGGCGCTGCGGATTCAACTGGTCGCGCGTCATGTCCTGCGTGCAGGCGGCCGTGCCAGCGGCCGCCATGATGATGTCCGCAATCAGGTGTTTCACTTTTATGATCGTCTTCGTGAGTTGCCGGCGCGGCGGCGCCGCTTACGTATCGTCAGCATCGGGCGTGCCGGTCCTGTGACCGGCTTCTCGCCGGGCGCGATCTTATTAGTCTCTTGCTGATTGTCGAAAGGAACTACCATCAATAAAGTCCTTCGACTCCGCGCTGGATCGTTGCATTCCGCGCTCCGAAGAACTTGACTGGCTCGCTTTCTAAGCGCCGGGCCAAATGCAGTGGATCATTTTCATGTCGATCACCTTGAACGAGTTGCTGGCCTGGCGCGATAGCTTGTCCGATCGAACGAGCGAAGAGTCGCAAATGCTGGGCGTGACCATTGCGGCGCCGGCAGCACTAGCTGTGCCGGCCAGTGCACCGATCACGGTCCGAAAGCATGAGTGGTCCACGGCGACCGTCGTCGAGTTATACAGGAGAATGCTGGCACTGGAAGCGCTCGTCGCGCCGACTCCTGGATTCGGCTGCGGTATCGAGGGCGTGCGCATCATGCACACGGTAGCGTTGATGTCGAAGGCACGCTCTGCGCAATTGGCGAAACTGCGCATGAGCGGCACGCAGGCGTTTTATCGCCATATGTGACCGATCGAAACACCTGCTGTTCAGCAGCGCGAGTTTCTCGCGCCGTTTTTATTTTTGGAGCCCGAATCGCTCATCGAAAAACGCACTGCACCGTGTTCAACAGGCCGAATCGCGGTCTTTCTCCGAGTCGATTGAAACCGCTAGCGTTTCGCCTATACTGCATTTCTACAGATCTACAGATCAATCGGTAGACGATGACGTGCCGTTTGTGATCCGGTACAAAAGCCGCAGCGAAATGCCCGAAGCATGACCGGCACACAAAAAAGCATCCAGGAGTCAATGTGAAAAGCCTGCTGAGCAGAAAAGGCAACTTGCTCGATAGCGCGCCGTCGTTTCTGGTACGGCAGAAGACCCATGGCCCGATTCGCTTCGCGGTACCCGCTCCGCTCGACGAAGAGCCGCCCGCCGAAGTCGCACCTCAACCCAAAGACATACCGAGAATCACGAACGCCGTTCCCGCGCCTGCCACGCGTGTCACCCCGTTGCGCGCGGTGATGCCGTCAGCCGCACAGTCGGGCGCGCATCCGCTGCAAGCGGCGCAAATCGCCGAAGTCGAATGGCCGCTTCAGCAATCCTCGCTTGCGGCGTTTCGCACGTTCAGCAGCTTCGCGTATTCGGCCGTGCTGCTGTTTTATCCGCGCGAACTCAGCTACTACGCGGTGCTGTATCACGAAGACGGCGTGTGGCGTGTGCTGACGGCGAATGATATCGATGCCGCTGAAGTTGCGTTCCGCCATTTCGTCGAGCAGGCCATGCGGCTGGCCGAAGCCGAGATGCGCCGCGCATTCCTCACGGCTCAGAACGATCAGTTCAATCGTTAGATCGCGGAGTCGGAAGCGCAGCTCGAGCGCGTGCGGGTCGACATGCAGCGGGGCAGTTCCTTCGATCAGGAAGTGGCGCTGAGACAACAGGAAGTGCGCAAGGAACTCGCGCAACTCGAAGGGCGGCGCGTGGCCTCGCAGGTGCAGTTGAACAAGCTGCAGCGGCAGTTGCATCAGCTGAATGCGGCCAGCAACGAAAGCGTTCCGCATCTGCCTGTCACGCGCTGATTGCACCGTCGAGGGGCATTGCAGAGCGTATCGATTAAAATATGCACCTTCAGCAGCTAGGCAACTCGTTCCAACTCGTTCGGCGTACTGCGCGACGTGACGTGATATGTATGAACTAAGTTCGCGTCCCGCGAGAGCGATCTGCTTCATGTCTTCGACCTGAGCATGCCTCGGCATGCGATCGTCATACAAATAACGTCCCGCCGTTAACGAAGCGCGCCTTGATGCCGTCAGGCAGGATTTCGAAGGCCACGATGCCGGAGTTGCCGGCGAG
Source organism: Candidatus Burkholderia brachyanthoides (assembly GCA_001235855.1). GTDB lineage: Bacteria > Pseudomonadota > Gammaproteobacteria > Burkholderiales > Burkholderiaceae > Caballeronia > Caballeronia brachyanthoides. The sequence continues at coordinate 558 of LFJI01000312.1, read as the reverse complement.
ATTTCGGTAGGGCTGCATAAGTTTCCGTGGATGCGCTCGACGGTGCGTCGGCGGCCCAGCCCGAACGAGGCGAAACACTGCACAGTTTTTTCGCACTTTTTTTCCTTTTTTTGTTTTTGCGACGCAGCCCTAAAGTTTGAACGACAGCCGCCGTAAAACTGTCATCGATAGACCGCCGATCTGGATGTCATGGATAAAGACCAACTACCGCTACCGTTTCTGGATCCGAGCGATCCGCACTTCCAGCACGCCCGTGCGCTGAGTCTTTTGGTCGGAGCGATCCACCGCGCGCAAGGCAAGGCCAATCCCAGCGACTTTCCGGTCGGCTCGAGTCCATAGTGCTGATGCTCAGCGCGAACCTGCTCCGCCGTCGCATCGAGCCGGAAGCAGCGGTTGTCGGTGTCGAGCGTGAGCGCGCTCCAGGGAATCGCCAGCAGCTTGTCGCCGATTCCCAGAAAGCCGCCGGTCGACAGCACCGTGTACGCAATCCGCCCGCTATTCATATCTAGGGTCTGTTTTCATTCGATGAAATGTGTTTACATCTTGTCTTTTGCATGA
>LFJI01000311.1 GCA_001235855.1 Candidatus Burkholderia brachyanthoides | reverse complement strand
CAAGCTCGCCGGCAACTATCTGGCCTTCGCCGTGCTCGCCTGCGCCTTTGGAGCGGCTGCTGAGAATGTGAACAAGAACCTAGAGGCGGGCAGGCGAGAGGGGCGCCGCCAAACGACGTGAATCAACTTACTATGCTGATGATGTGCCCGCTTCGGTCGGCGTCTTCCGCAGCCGGCCATGAGCCGCCATTCGGCCACACCGCCGCTCGGACATTCGGGCATCGGTTCAGCCCATGAAACGGCCATTCAATTCGAAACTTTGAACGTTGCGTCATCGGCTATTGCGATCATTCAAGATCGGTCACAATCGCCAGCCGTCCGTTAATGGCCGCTGCCGAGAAAGCCAAATGCTTCTTGTTGACCCACGTACCGCTGGACCCGGAGCGACTACGACAGCGGCTTCCAAGGTATGCGGTAGCTTCTCTCTCAACCAAAATTTACTTGAAGACGGACTTCGATGGCCATCCGATCGCTTTCGACCTGACCGGCTTTCGACCTGACCGCTGGCGAGAAGGGTGACGTACCACACTTCCCCATCCTGCTCGGGCTCGGCTCCGATGTCGATCCGCGTGTGACCGTCGGCGATAAGGGCTATGCCAGTAAGGCCAACCGACAGGCGGCACGCTCGCGCGGTATCATCCCCGTCATTCTACAAGGGCCGCGCCCGCATCGAGCAGGCCGTGGGAAAACTAAAACCCCTTTAAGCGCATTGTCCTACGCTGCGAAAAGACGAAGTGGAACTTCGCATCCGTCGTCGCGCTCGCGGCAGGATTCACCTTGGTCAAATCCGTCCACACCGCCTGGTTTAATTTTTTTCCGTTCAGTGTCGTTAACCAAGAAGTCTGCGCTGAGGGAAGAGATTAAGCGATCATCGTATTCGATCCATAAGCTAACTTCGTTTTCACCTGTCATCAGCGCATATCGCCAAAACTCTCACTGGCGGGTGATAATGCTTAACAATCCGATCAAATCCTCCTTTACTCCGGCCGATGTGGAAGCGGTGGAGAGAAGCCTGGGGCGGATCGCCTTCGCGCCTGACGGCAGCATTCTTCGTGTGAACGAGCGCTTCCTGGAGATCTTCGACTACAAGGGGGGTTGGGAACTCATCGGACGCAATCGCAGCATCTTCAGGCCGCTCGCAACGGGCGCAACCGTGTCGGACGAGATCGATACGGTCCTTGAACCGCCGAAGCCTTTTTTGGCGAGATGCAGCAGTTGAAGCGCGATGGCACATCCTTCTGGACCGAGGTTTCCTGCATACCGGTCGCAGCCGAGGACAACGCGGTCGGCGAGATCGTCATGCTGGTGCGCGACGTCACCGACCGCATGCATGATGTCGGCCGCCGACGACGCCGGCCAGATCGCCGCTATCAACACCTCGCAGGCCGTCATCCATTTCGCGATGGAAGGCACGATCCTTCGCTGCTTGCGCTCCGGAAGTCGTTCACGCGAGAGGGTCCAGGGGATCATCAACGTGACCTTGTGCAGACGTTCCATCAACTCGAATTGCACAACTTGATCGGTGGTCCATACAACCAAGTCGCCAGACGTTACCTCAACGCCACTGTCTCCAATCTTGAAACGCTCACGGCCACTGGTCGTGAGTTGCACCCCGACATAGAGTTCGTCATCTCGATGTACCTGCTTGCGAGTCCGCTCGCCGACGCACAGATCACAAACAGTTTCCACGATCTCCGCGCCTGCGAAATCATGACGATCGAGCGTCGCATAAAATGTCGCCGGCACTCGTTGAGGAACTTGCCATTTGCGATAGCTGCTACTCAGAACATCTTGCCAGGCGTCCGTCCTGTCTTCGATGGGAAATCTGTCGAGGACCAGTTTGTTGATTGCTTTAGCACCTTCGTGTCTCCTTCTATCGCCCGTGATTTATGTCGACGAGCATACTCATAGGTTTTTTACCCTACTCCGCGCAAGTTGACCGAATCAATAGGCCGCATCCCTGACGAAAACTGGACCGCATATCTTTAGATGTTTGTTTAATTGAGCAGGCTAGGTGCCCATCGCTCGGTAATTTCGCGAAATTCGTCCTAGAAGAGGTCCTTCCAGGCGCGTAAAAGGATGAAGGCCGCAAGACGGTGAGGTACTGGCACGCCGAAGCGTCGCACCAGGACGTCATGGATTTCGACTTCGTGAACGCGCAGAAACGGATTGACCCTTAATTCATGTTCGATTGTCGTTGGTAAAGTCGGCAGGCCTGCCAGTCGCAGGTTTGCCGCCCGCTCCTCCCAGCGATTGATGTCGACATTACTCGGTTCGCAAACCCTGGCGAACTTCAGATTCGAAAGCGTATATTCGTGAGCGCAATGCACGAAGGTCGATGGCGGCAGATCGGCCAACTCGTCGAGCGATTCGAACATTTCGACAGCCGATCCTTCTAAAAGCCGACCGCATCCGCTTGCAAAGAGCGTATCACCCGAAAAGAGGTGGCCAGGTTGACCATTCGCCTCATTCTGAAAGTAGGAAACGTGTCCCACGGTGTGTCCGGGCGTGGAAAGGACTCGGGCGTGGAATGCCGGTTCCGTGAGATGGATTTCGAACCCGTCTCCGACCCTGCACGTTACCCCTTCAATGCGTTCTCGCGCTGGGCCGAAAACGGTTGTGTCGGCGCGTCCGCAAACGCGAAGTAAAGATTGGACACCGCCAACGTGATCCGCATGGTGATGTGTGAGGAGGACGGCAGTGACGACGAGCTGCCTCTTTCGACAGTACTGCTCGACCGGAGCCGCCTGACCGGGATCGATCACAATCGCATGTTCGCCATCAGTCACCACCCACGCGTAGTTGTCTTCGTAAAATGGGACCGGAACATATTCGAGTGCTCTCACTTTGTTTTTTTTTGCAGCGCACTCGCCAATAATAGACGGGGTGCCGCTGAAATGTTGAGGATGGCCCACCTTACGCGTACTCGGCTTGTGTCGATTGCCTTTGCGTGCACGCCTGATTGAACCAACTGAACCAACGCGCAGGGCGCCGCCTCGGGGCAAAAGATCAACATTGTCTCATCGGAAAAGGTGGCGGTTTCCGATTGCAGCGCCTTCTGTAGCCCAACGACTGCGCACTGGTCGGATGAATTCAATTAACCTTCCGCGCTATGAGATATGCATATATACGCCATTGTGAAGCCTGATCGTGCATTGCACAGGCGCAGCCGCTTGGCAGTTACTGACGCCCGAAGAATTGGTGCTCCATCGATGCCCGCCCTCGACACAGGTATGCATTCCAAGCCGGAAGGAATAAGCCTTTGGCGCGGCAATCAGTTCGCGCGTGCGTGGGCGACACCATCGACACCGGCTACTCGGCCCTGTCGGGCGAACTGCCCGGTGCGGCTGGCCGATCGGGGCGCTGGTAGAATTGCTGGCGAGCAACCCGGTCGGTCTTGATCTCGAACTTACGACGGGTGCCGCTAGGCGCTCCGGTGCGCGCACACATAGATCGCCCGCGCACAACACCGCATCAAGGCTGTACTGGCGCAAATTCGACTGGCCAATATTCCGCTACAAGTCGGCCGCAAATCGAGACGTAAGCCACTCGACCTTATTCGATGTCGATGTCCCTCGTTTCCATTCCGTTCGCGCCGGATAGATAATTCCCACGGTCGGATACGCTTCCAAAGAAACAAGATCAACGATCCGGACGCTCCGGCAGCCCCACGGCTGATTGTGAGGAATAAGTGACCAAAATGCATGTTGAATCCAAGTCCGACCAACATCAAACCCAGACCGGTGTGCCTGGAACTTTCACGAGGCCGCTATCTGCTCAAGCAAGTTGTATGCCCTCTTCCGACGCTCTTGCGCGTGCGTACACTGCTTCGACTCGACGCTTCAGATAAGCTCGGACATGGTCACGGTCTCTCAAATCGACGTGTTGTACCGTTTATCAATAAGATCCGCTTGCCAAGCCTCGCCGCCTCGCTAACGACTGCATTGACAGCGGCGTCTAGGTTCTTTGTTTCAAAGCCAATTGCCATAGTTCGTTGCGTAGTTAATAATTGAGGGGAAAGACGAGCGTCCTTCTTTGTATAATCATACACCGGCAGTAATCCATCAATGTCCTGTCGCACAGCTACAGCGACGTGCGTTTGGCTTTCGATTTGAAGCGCAAAGTTTTGCGGCTCGGAATCACGCTGAAAGCAGGCGTAGACCGTATGTACAGACCGGAGACATGGGTAACAGGTGTGTCAGGACAGGGGTAACACATTT
>LFJI01000310.1 GCA_001235855.1 Candidatus Burkholderia brachyanthoides | reverse complement strand
GGATACCCGGCTCGCATCCTTCACCCCTGGCCGACGGTGCGGTTTGACGCCAACCGATCGCGAAGTATTCGATCACCGCGCGCTACCTCGCATTTTCCAAATCCATGGGGTTTTTACGTGACAGCCGCGGATTCGTGCGCTGCATCCGGCGCGAACTCGGGGATGAATTGACCGGATGCGGAGCAGGCGCGTGGTGTGCGTTGCACTGTTTACTGATGCATCGATCATTCACGGCCGGATTGCGTTCTTCACGCCAACTTCATAAAATGTTGTGCTAGGGATGTCCATTACTGGACACCCCTAGCACAGATCCCGGCGTGCGCGATTCGCGCACCGGGCTCTTGCCTAGGGTGGTTGTGCATTGGCCGGATGAGGAGAGTTCGTGCTTCGCTGCTAAAATAATGCCCCGTTTATACAAGGAGCCGCGATGGGCTTTGAACAACTTGCCGACTTGAGATCGCAGCTCGCGGCGTAGGCCAAGAGCGCGAAGGCAAAGCAGACAGAGCGGTCGCAGCGTCCCGCGAAAGACGCGCATTCGGCGAAAACCGCGCTTGCCGCAAAACATGCGCGCCTCACGCGACCCGCGAAAGAACAGTCGCCGCCAGTGGACCTGGTCGTCCATTCCATCGGCAAACTGCAGAAGAAATTCCCGAACGCCTTCCCGAAAAATCCGGTGCCCAAGCTCGCGCTCAAGGTCGGCGATCCTCGCGGATCTGCTGACGCACGCGGCGGACCTGCGTCTCACCGAACAGGAGATGCGCGACGCGATCGCGACGTGGTGCAAGGGGAATCGGTATCACGCGTGCCTGGTGCAGGGCGCGCCGCGTGTCGATCTGATGGGAGAAAAAGTGGGCGAAGTGACGGCCGGAGAAGCCGCGCACGCCAACCGCTCGGGCGGCGTGAAGAAGCCGGCGGCCGCCGTTCAGGACACTAAACCGGAAGCAGAAGCGGAAGTCAAAGCGGCGCCGGACGGCGCCGCGCCGTCGCAGGCTTAACCCACGCACGCCACGAATTCGGCAGACGCCGACATGGAACGCCGCGTAGAACGATCCTACGCGTGCGCTTCCGAAAAAATACCGCCCCACGATCTCGTCGCGCAGTCGTGTCACTTCGGGCATGACTGCGCGCGCGGCCGTGGCAGCGCGATTTCCACGATCTCGCCGATCCACCCCGGCTGCGCCTGCATCACCACCACGCGATCCGCGAGCAGCACCGCCTCTTCCACGTCGTGCGTAACCAGCACCATCGTGATCTTCTCGTGTTCCCAGATGCGTTGCAGTTCGTGCTGAAGGCGGCTGCGCGTGAGCGCATCGAGCGCGCCGAAGGGTTTGTCTAGCAGCAGACGCGGCCGGTTGACCAGCCCGCGTACGATCGCCACGCGCTGCGTCATGCCACCCGACAACTGATGAGGATAATGTCCCTCATAGCCGCGCAAGCTGACCAGTTCAACGTGCTCGGCCACCGCGCGCGCTTTTTCGTCCCGGCTCGATGGCGCGTTGCGCAACGCGACCGCGACGTTCTGCTCGACCGTGAGCCACGGAAACAGCCGGTGATCCTGAAACACGATCCCGCGTAACAGATTGGTCGAGACGACCCGTTCGCCATCGAATGCGATCTCACCTTCGAAACCGCCGTCTAGTCCCGCGACCAGCCGCATCAAGGTGGATTTGCCGCATCCGCTCGCCCCGACGATGCTCACGAATTCGCCGTTGCGCACCGTCAGATCGACGCGCTCCAGCACGGGCGCGCCCGCGTCGCCTGCGTAGCGCTTGCCGACATGCCGCAGCGCAAATCCTGCGTTGATAGTCATGTTCAAAGACTCCCGAAATTATTGAGCGCGCTGGCCGAACCAGCGCCGCTGCACCGCCCGCGCGAGCGCGTTGAGCGCCCAACCCGTAATGCCCACGACGATCACGCCGAACAGCACGAGGTCCATGCGGAACCTGCTCGCTGCTATCGACGAGCTATTGCCGATGCCGCTTCCCGCCACCAGCAGATATTCCGCGCCCAGCGTCGCGAGCCACGAATAGATGAGCGCGAGATACACGCCCGTGAAAATCGACGGCAGCGTGGCCGGCAGCACCACATACGCGAGCGTCTCGCAGCCTGCCGTAGCGGTCGCCCGCGCCACCTCCAGAAAGCGCGGCGGCACGGCGCGAATGCCGTCGCTGGTATGCATGACGACCGGCACGAGTGCGGCGAGCGACAGGAACACCACCTTGGCGAGATCGCCGAGACCGAACCACACGGAGATGAGTGGAATCCACGCGAACAGCGAGACCTGCTTGAAAGCGCGAAAGGCTTGCGGACAGATGCATCCACAGCTCGCCGCTGCGCGCGAGCGCGCCGAGCGTGTCGAAGGTGAGCGCGGACGGCGGCAGCACCTGCGCCGAGATCCAGCCGTAGCGCGAACCGAGCACCCATAGCAGCGCCAGCACGTTCCAGCCGACGTTGCGCGCAGAGAGGTTCGTTCCCACCGGCCGCGCGTGCCGGCTTGCCTGCAACGTGACGCGGGAAAGCACATTCGACATCGTCGGAATCTCCTGTCAGGCGAGCGGTTTGCCTGCCGTGTCGAGACGCGGCCAGTAGCTTTCGAGCTTGAGCGACTTGAGTGCCTGATCCAGATACTTCGGTTCGAACCAGCCATCGACGCTGACCGGCTGGCGGATCAGGTTCAGGCGCAACTCATCGTTGGCGACGGACTGGTACCGCGCGACCAGAAACGGATCGATCAGCGGCGAACTGCGCTACTTCAACTGCTGGCCGGGATACTCGTCGCGCCACGATTCCACCGGCACGCCGCTCTTGGTCCACAGCGCGAACGTGGCGTCGCGGTTGGCGTCGTCAGATTGCCATTGCGCGGCGCGCACCACGGCGGTCACGAACTTCTGCACGACCATCGGCGTGCGCGGTCTCGAAGTCGTCGAGCACGAGCAGATGCGCCTGACGCGTCAGTTGCGTGCCGCCATCGCGCGACGCATACATGATCTTCGCCAGGCCCTGCCGTTGCAGCTTGAAGAGCGAGTAGTCGAGAAACACCGCATCGATTCCCTTGGATGCGAGCGCGGTCTGCGCCGCCGCCGTGTCGAGGTTGATGACGCGCAGATCGCGCTCGGTCAGGCCGTTTTCCTTCAGCACGTTATCCGCGACGAGTTGAAGATTGGTGCCCCGAAAAATACCGACGCGCTTGCCCTTGAGGTCCTTCACGCCTTTGATCTCGTAGTCCGGCGGGCACGGCAAAGTAGACGCCCGTGCGCACATTAGACGCCACCAGCAGATGCGTCTTCAGTCCGTTGGCGCGGCCCAGCACCAGCGTACGTTCGCCCGTTTCCGGATGCACGCGCACCACGGGATGCTCGGTTTCGTACAGCGTGGACGTAAACTGCTTGCGGTAGGCGCGCTCGGATTCGTCATCGACACTCGGCGTGTTGCGGGTCGCCGCGTAATCGTAGGAGTTCGAGTGCAACGCCCACAGGCCGTCGGCGAGTTCGCGCAATGGCTGCGGCAGCGTGCTGTAAGCCGTCGCCGTGTTGGCCCACACCGTATCGCCCCCGACGGGCGGAATCACCACGCCGCGCAGGATCGAAATTTTCGGATAGGCATCGACGAAGGTCACGTCTGTGTGCCACGAATTGGCGCGCGTGCCGTGCTTAGAATCGAGTTCGAGCAGGCGGCTCGTGCTCTCCTTCGACGGCACGGTTGGATGCGCGACGGTCTCGCCGAAGCGCTCCGCGAAGGCTTCCTGCGCGGCATCGTCGAGATGCGACTGGTCTCGGAAGAACAGCACCTTGTGCCTGAGCAGCGCGGCATTGATCTCGGCGATGATGGCGTCGTCGAGATCGGCTGCGAGCGTCACGCCACGCACCTCCGCGCTCACGTGGCCGCCGATGGGGCGCACCTGAAAGGGCTCGTTGGAAGTGACGGGCTGACGGACTGCGTCGGTGGAGGCGAGCGTGACGGGTTCGGACATCGGAAGGTTTCCGTAGGGATTCGGTGATCGGTCGAGCCGCGATGAACACAGCCAGATCATTGAAGCATTCGTGACACACGAACCCAACGAAGCGTTTCGACTTAGCTTTACAGCGCACGCGTGATGCGCAATGCGTCATATGCAATGTCGAATTATCTATTTAGAGCCGCTGCGCGCCGGTGCTAGCGTATCGCGTCCTTAGAGGCCAGTTCAAAAACCCTATTCAGCACGGCTGAAGACGTTCCAACAG
>LFJI01000309.1 GCA_001235855.1 Candidatus Burkholderia brachyanthoides | reverse complement strand
GCCCGCTCATGCAAAAGACAAGATGTAAACATATTTCATCGAATGAAAACAGACCCTAGGTAGTCGAGTTGCTGCAGCATGAAGTGACTCGGATCGAACAGGATATTCACGCGCGGATGATCGTCCACCGCCGCGAGAAAGCGTTCGAAGGTCACGCCATCGTGCAAGTCTTCACCGGGATGAAGCTCGTAGCAAACATCGACGCCGGCACGATCGAAGTCGTCGAGTATGGGACGCCAGCGTTGCGCCAGTTCTTCGAACGCGGCTTCGACGAGACCCGCCGGACGCTGCGGCCACGGATAGATATACGGCCACGCCAACGCGCCCGAAAACGTTACATGCGTTTCGAGGCCGAGCCACTTCGACGCTGCCGCCAGCTTCAATTGCGCGACGGCCCACTCCGTGCGCACGGCAGGATGACCGCGCACATGCGGTGCGGCGAAGCCATCGAACAGCGTGTCGTAAGCTGGATGCACTGCAACGAGTTGCCCTTGCAGATGCGTCGACAACTCGGTGATCTTCACGCCCGCATCGTCGACGGTCCGGCAAATCTCGTCGCAATAGGCATCGCTCGATGCGGCCTTCTCCAGATCGGTACCGGCACGTGCAGCACGCTCGCGTAATAGACCAGCCCATACAGATCGACGAGCGAGTTGTCGAGCGTGAGCGCGCCGCCGTCGGCGAGCCACGTCAGCAGCGCGCGAAAAATGCCGAGCGTGCCCAGCGTGACGATGAACGGCTCGATGCGCCCCTTTGTCACCAGAATGCCGTGCGCGAAACCAAACACCGCGCCAAGCACGAGCGCCAGCACGATGCCGATGAAGATGATCAACAGCAACGGCACCGAATGACCATGAAACCCCTGCAGCAGCGCGTTCATCACATCGATCATGCTCCCCGCGATCAGCGCGGCCATCGAGTCGACCGACAGGTCGATGCCGCCCGAGATGATCACGAACGTCATCTCCACGGCGATGATGCCGATGAACGAGGTGCACGTGAGCACGTTCATCACGTTGTTGAAAGTGGCGAAGTCGCCGTTCAACAGCGTGCCACCGATGCATAGCGCGATTAGCCCGATCAACGGCCTGATGTCCAGTAGAAAGCGCGCGAACGCGGTCAGCCGCCCCTCTTGCGCCGTGTCTTCAGTGTGTGCCGTCGCATGCGCGATCAACCTCTTTTCGGTCAGAAGGTCCATGCCGAGCGTCGTGACGAGTTCCCCCGCACGCATCACCGCGACGCGGTAACACAGGCCGATCAGTTCGGGTGAAATCACGATCACCGCGCGGCCTTCGGCGGCCAGGCGATGAATCAGGAAATAAATATCGCGTTTCGCGCCGACATCGACGCCGCGCGTCGGTTCGTCGAGCACGATCACGCGCGGATCGGGATGCAGGAACTTCGCGAGCGCGAGCTTCTGCTGATTGCCGCCCGACAGCATGCGCGCGCGGATCGCAGTATTGCCGGTGCATATGCCGAAGTCCTTGACCACCGAACTCAGCGCCTGACGTTCCGACGGCCGTCGACGAGCGGATGCGCATAGCGCTCCGGCGTCGTCATCGTGAGGTTGTCCTTGAGCGCCATATCGACATGCAGGCCGCGCCCCTTGCGATCCTCGCTCAGATACGTAATACTATAATAAATATATCATGTCGTACGGTGTCGTGCGGATTACTGAGCTTCACGCGCTTGCCTTCGATCTCCACGCGCCCCGCGTTCATCGCCCGCAAACCGACCAGCGCTTCGAACAACTCCGTGCGCCCCGCGCCCACCAGTCGCGCGAAGCCGAGCACTTCGCCCCGGCGTACCGAAAAGCTCACGCCTTCCGCCCAGCCCGGCACCGATGCCTGCTCAACCTTGAACGCGACCGGCGCATCGTCGGGGAGCGCGGGCTTCTCGGGGAATATGTTGGAGACTTCGCGGCCCACCATCAGATTGGCCATCTGCTGACGCGTGACTTCGTCGGTCGGCGCGCGCGACGAAGCGGCCATCGCGCATCACGATCACTTCGTCAGTGACGCGCTCCACTTCGTCGAGCTGCGAGATATAGACGATGGTCGTGCCCGCGTTCTTCAGGCGCGTCATCAGCGCGAACAGGCGTTGCGTCTCGGACGGCGTGAGTGTCGCGGTAGGCTCGTCCATGATGAGCAGGCGCGCGTCGCACAGCATCGCCTTGGCGATCTCGACGAGTTGCTTCTCCACGACGATCAGATCGCGTACGCGCGTGTCGGGGTTGGTGTAAAGACCGACTTCATTCAGGCGAACGCGCGCTGCTTCGCGCATGGCGGGCTCGTCGAGGAAGAAGCCTTTGCGTATCTCGTGCCCGAGAAACATGTTCTGCGTGACGGTCAGATGATCCGCGAGGTTCAGTTCCTGATGAATCCACGATGCCCGCATGCTCGGCATCGCGCGAACTGGAAAACGTGCGCGCGCGCGTTCATCGATATACGATACACAGATCGCCGGCGTTCGCGCGCTCGTAACCCGTGAGAATCTTCATGAGCGTGGACTTGCCCGCGCCGTTTTCGCCGAGCAGGCCGTAGATGCGTCCGGGCGCGAGATCGAAGCTCACGCCGTGCAGCACGCGCACCGGCCCGAACTGTTTCTCGATTTCCTCGAAGCGCACGGCAAGGCTCATCGTCACGCGCTCCTTCTGACGATCAACCGATGCGGCAGCAGCACGCCCGGCACCTCCGCGCGCGGATCGCGAATGCGCTTGAGCAGCAGTTCAGCGGCGGTCTCGCCGAGTTGCTGCATCGGCTGAAGCACGGTGGTCAGCGGCGGATCGACATGCGCTGCCACCGCGATGTCGTCGAAGCCGACCACGGCAATGTCGTCCGGCACGCGTAGTCCCGCGCCGCGCACGCTCTGTATCACGCCGATGGCGAGCGTGTCCGACACCGCGAAAATCGCGCTGGGGCGCTTCTCGCCGAGTGCGATGAGCCGCTGGGCGGCGCGCTCGCCGGCCTCGTAATCGAGCGTGTTCAGTTCGATGCGCAAGGCCGGATCGGCTTCGATGCCGGCGTGTGCGAGCGCATCGAGATAGCCCGACAGGCGGGCGCGTCCGTAGAGATAGCCTTGTCCCGAGTTGATCAGTGCGATCCGCCGATGGCCCTGGCCGACCAGATAGCGCACCACGTCGCCCGTCGCGAGGTGATTGTCGATGCCGACATACGGCACGCCCGCCTGCGGATCGAACTCGCAGCACGCGACCCAGTGCAGTGTTGATGCTTCTTCGGCCAACGCCTTCTGCACGGCGGCGGGATCGAGACAGATGGCGCCGTCGGCGCGGCGCCCGCGCAAGAGATCGAAGTAACTGCGTTCGCGCGACAGCTCGGTGCCGGTGTCGCACAACAGCATGTAGTATCCGTTCTGCCGCGAGACGATATCGATGCCGCGCACGATCGCCGTGTAGAACGGGTTGCCGAAATCGGGCACCATAGTGAGCAGGAGGCGGCTTTCGGCGGTGCGCAGGTTGCGCGCGAGTTCGTTGATGCGATAGCCGCTCGCGGCGACGGCGGCGAGCACCCTCTCGCGCGTCGGCTGACGGACATTGGTGTGGCCGTTGAGCACGCGCGAGACTGTCGCGACCGACACGCCCGCGCGCGCGGCGACGTCTGCAATCGATACTTCCTCGCGTGAACGAACGGTATCCGACATGCTCGCGCCACTCATGGTGTTCTCGATGTAATGGATTACATTATTTGGTCCGACGTGCGTCGAAGGCAACTGGAATCGGATAGGAATAAACGCCTATCGCACGTCATTGCTGCCTGCTGACAGCCTTGTAGGAAGATTACCTTTCGCCCACTGCCTGGTGCTGAGTTAAGCGAAGTGCCTCGGGTAGAATCCAGATTCACGCCGCTCCAGGATGCCTGTCCGGATGCGGCCCGTCCCTCGTCCAATCCTATGCCGGAGGCCTCAATGAGCATCAAGTTCAAAGGCGACTATGCCGCTTTCTTGCGCGGGATTGCCGAGGGCCTGGGCGCGGCTGGCATGGCTGTATGCGCCGCGGCATCCGGCGCCGGTGAACATCGACATCAAGAAGCTGCATAAGTCGATCCGCGCGATGCAATGCGATCCGATTGGATGCAAGTGGGAGCCGATCTCGATGTCGCGATCAAACGCAAACGGAAAGCTGCTTAGTACTACTGTGTCATAAGATCCCTGGCATTATAGGAGCTTCTTCATCCTGCATGAGGAAGCGATGAACTGGGAGACAT